>NZ_JBFEKM010000021.1:0-35163 GCF_041552635.1 Sulfitobacter sp. | reverse complement strand
GGTGTCGTACCGGGGGCTAGCCCCCGGACCCCCAGGATTTGAGGCCATTTGGAATACAGGTCTGCGTCTAGTGCGGATGAATTTCGCAGTTTCTGGCTTTGGCGACATTTTCGGACGTAAATGATTCTTTGAACGAGGCGGCCTGCAACGTTTCACCTACAAGACGGACCGCAACCATTGTTGTATCCACTGAGGCACGCCACGGCATTTGTGCCAGAATAATTTGGGGCGCATCCTGACAGATACGGATACCTCCGGCGATATCCATGTCACCAATGCGATGGTTGGTGAGGCCGCTTGTGGTGGCTATCGGCGTCAAATGGGTGCCGTCAAATACCAGAATTTCAAGCTTTCCAGCAAGATGCGGGGTTACCACCATTGCGATCTCGGACCGCCCGTCGCCTGTGAAATCGGCGGCACCGACAGGGGCAAGCCAGCGGTTCTTGCGACCGATGTGGTCTGTCATGGCAAGGCGGCCCATGGGGCCATAGACCGCCAATCGCGCGCCCAAAGTCAGGCTGCTTTCTACCACGATGATTTCTGGCGATCCGTCGGCGTCCAGATCGGCAACCCTTGGGGCGACGTCTTCGAAAACCAGCGTTTCAGGGAGGATAAAACGCCGTTTGGTGCCATCCTCCAACGTGATCTCAAGCGTGCCCCACTCGATCGCGTCCCCCAGAACGCCATGGTCATAGCGATCTGTCGGATCAGTGTAACGCGCCGTGACGACGGAGTCTGCGACAGCAAAACCGGGCACCAGCAACGCGCCAAGGATACACAACATCGGCTGCGCGCGGCGTACAATCTTGTTCAGGAAGCGCAACAGGAGACGCCGCGCTTCCAATAGCATCATATCTGCTTTTCAGGCATTTGAACGCGCAAGCCGTCCAGCGCGTCTGTCACCTTGATCTGGCAGGTCAGGCGCGACCGCTCCGGATCTGGCTGATAGGCGAAATCAAGCATGTCTTCTTCCATGTCGTCCTTGGCCGGCACTTTTTCGACCCAGGCCGGATCAACGTAAACGTGGCAAGTAGAACAGGCGCAGGCCCCGCCGCAATCGGCCTCGATGCCCGGAATGTTATTGTCGCGCGCGCCTTCCATAACGGTCAGACCACTGGCCACTTCGACCACATGTTCGGTGCCGTTGTGTTCTACATAGGTGATTTTGGCCATCTTGAGCCCCTTCTTGATAAAAACTTGTCCCTTATGTAGTCAGCGGTGTCCCCTTTCGCCAGTCCCTTTTGCGCATCGACCGTCGCAAGGGCGGTGCAAAACACAAGACAACACAGGCAACGATCTAGGCACCACACCAAAAACCGTTTAGCGTGATGCAAAATAGCAAACCGTCAAAGGCAGCGCGTGCAGTACTTATTACCTCGACACATGATCCGCAGCTTGACCATCGGCCTGTGCGCCGCGACCCTTTTGGGGTGCGACGTGCCCACGGATCGTGATGCCCTGCCCGAACCAGGCGTGCGCGAGGCGACGACACAAGGCCCCGCAGGTGCCGCGCCCGGATCATGTTGGGGCCGCACAGTGTCGCCCGCCGTGATCGAAACCGTGACCGAGCAGGTGCAGGTCCAGCCCGCACAGATCAGTTCGACCGGGGAAATTCAGGCTTTGCCGATTTACCGCACCGAGACGCGCCAAAAGATTGTCACACCACGGCAGGACAACTGGTTCGAGACCCCCTGCACCGATCAGTTGAATGTCGACTTCGTTGCCACATTGCAGCGCGCACTTGAGGCGCGCGGGCTTTATTCAGGCGAGATTTCCGGCATGTATGATGACCGGACACGGGCTGCGATGCGGCGCTACCAGATTGCCGAAGGCGGGCCAGACAGTCCGGTTCTGGCCCTGACGACCGCCCGGTCTCTAGGTCTTATCGCGGTCGAGCGCGCCCCGACATAATACCATCGAAACAATCGATTAGGGCGCGAACTTCATCGGAAGCGTGAAACTGTGTACGCCTGCTGCAAGCCCCTTGGGAGCTGCTGAAATCCGGGCGGATTTCACCGCGGCAATGGCTGCACGGTCGATCTGGGCGATGCCCGAGGATTTGCGCAGTGACACGCTGGCAACGGTGCCACGGGTATGCACTGAAATCACCAGCGTCACGGTTCCGCGCGCACGGGTGCCCGAAGGGTACCTTTTGCGGCGCTCGACACTGGTGCGGATTTGGCCGCCCCACTGGGCCATCAGCTGTTTGGAATTCCCCGGTTTGGATTTGGTCGCGGCCCCGTTTTCAGATTGTCCGCGTGTCGCTTTTGCCCCGCCTCCGGCAGCTTTCTGAGGGGCGACATTGCTCGAGGATTTGGGCTTCGTCGCTGCCTTGGGTTTCGGCTTGGCGGGTTCGGCTTTCTTCACCGTCTTCGCGGGGGCTGGCGGGCGCAGCTTGGGGCGGGTTTGTGCTATTTCAGGCTGTGGTGGGGGTGGCACGCTCCGGTCGACTTGCGGCAACGCAGGGGCATCACTGATCAAGGGCGGGGCGACAGCTGCGGGTCGGGATACAGCACGATCAGGGGTCGGTGCCGCAAGCGGCTGGGCCACCATAATTTGATCGGGCGTTTGCAGGGGTTGCGCGACGGTCTGGGCGGCTGACACCGGTTGATCCCACGCCGTCACCATATCCTGCACCGATGCAGTTGCAGCGGCCAAGGTGATGGCCGCATCACCGCCCGCCCCCGCCGACGCTGTTTGCCCCGAAGGTGCCACATAGCCAACCGAGAGATGCAGCGCCGTCGCACCTGCCAAAAAGAACGAGAATTCAAACAGCTGTTTCATGGGTTTCGGATCACCAGTTCAACGTCTGCCTGCCCGATTTGCGCCAACCGCGCAAGAGTTTGCGCAAGCACAGTTGTGGCAAGCCCCGCATCGGCGCGAATCGTCAACGGCGCGCCTGTTTCTTCTGCCGCCAAGGCCCCCCAAGCGGCATCCCCCAGCAGACCGTCAAATGCCGCTGAACCATCGGCAGACAGATACAAGGTCAGCTCGCCCGTTACCTCGCCTTGGCCGTCGGTTTGGGGCAAGGTCAGGTCAAACGGCGGCGCGGCGGTGATGGTCGCAGACATCATGAAAAAAATCAGCAGCAAGAACACCACATTGATCATCGGGACCACAGATTCGGGCGTTTGCTTGCGGCGGGGGGCTGCGAATTTCATGCGCTCACTCCACCACCACAAGACTGTCAAAACCAGCCTGTTGCAACGCTTGGGCCACATCCAGCAAACGCTGCAAATTGGCCGCGTCTGACCCACGCAGAATGATCGTATCGCTTGGCTGGGTCATCAGCGGCTGCAAGGCCTGCGCCAACCCTTCTAGCGTCACCGGGCTCCCGTTCAGGGTCAGCGCGTCGGGTGCAATCTGGACCAAGCGCGGCGGGCCTGCATAGGCGTCGCCGCTGCCCGCACCGGACAGGCGCACGGCGGCATCTTTGCCAAATTGCGAGGCAAGCATAAAGAACACCAATAGCAAAAACACCACGTCGATCATCGGCGTGAGGCTGGGTTTGCGGCTGCGCCTTGGCGGGGTAAAAGCGAACATCAGCTTTGCGCGTCTTGGGTAAAGATGCGCGTGGCAAGGTCCTCAAGGTCGCCCTGCACGGTGTCCGCAATCGCCTCGAACCAGCTCAGCGCCACGGCGGCCGGAATAGCCACACCCATGCCTGCGGCGGTGGTCAATAGCGCCTCCCAGATGCCGCCTGCCAACACCGATGGGTCAGCCTGCCCGCCAGAGGTTTCCAACGCCTGAAACGCCTCGATCATGCCCAGAACCGTCCCCAAAAGACCGATCAGCGGGGCGATGGTGACGATCAATTCAAGCGGGCGCAGGCCGCTGCGCAGGTCAGACAGCAGACGGGCCGCGATGCGCATCACCTCTTCGCGGGCCAGCGCGTCGGGCAAGCGGCGTGCTGCGAATACATCCGTGACGAACCGCGCACGCAGACCGTTGGAGGAACCGTTTTGGCGGGTCAGCAGTGCCTCGGCCCCGGCGCGCGACCATGCACCGATTAATGTCAGCCGCCACAGCTTCCAAAGTACAATCGCCAAAACCAGCACCGACAACACAGCAATCGCCCACAGCGCAGGGCCGCCACTGTTGAGAAACTCAAGCATCTGTGGTGTCATGTCAGAACCTCGAGCGGTTGAAAGATCAGCCCTTCCGGCGTCTCTTGAAGATGGGCAGAAATGCCGAAAGCGGCACGGATCAGGTCTGGCGTCAGCACATCACGCGGCGCACCGTCGGCCGCGATGCCACCATCATGCAAGATCACCAGCCGGGTGCAATGGCGCGCCGCCAGCCCCAGATCATGCAGCGATACCAGCACCGAACGCCCTTCGGCGGCAAGCTGGCCAAAGGTCTGCATCGTGGCAATCTGATGCGCCGGATCAAGCCCTGCGGTGGGTTCATCTGCCAGCAGCAAAGGGGCCTCTTGCGCCAAACTGCGCGCGATCAGTACCCGCGCCTGTTCGCCGCCCGACAGCCGCGTCGTGATGCGGTGGCGAAACGGCTCAAGGCCCATGCGGGCGATGGCGCGTTCAACAGCCGCCTGATCTGCGCCGGACATTCTTTGGCCGGGTGCCAGATGGGGCGTGCGTCCCAGCCGGATCAGGGTTTCCACATCCACCGGCCAGGCGACTTCTCTTGATTGGGGCATCCACGCGGCGGCGCGGCCCCGATAACGCGCGGTCATTGCCGCAATCGAACTGCGGCCCTGCGACGGGATTAACCCCAGCGCGGCGCGCATCAATGTGGTCTTGCCAGCGCCATTCGGGCCGATCAGGCCGACGACTTCACCTGCCGTGATATCCAGTTTGACCCCGCGCAGGATCTGCCGCTTGCCGCGTTTCACGCCGAAATCCTGAAGGGACAGCACGCTCATAGCCCTTCCTTTCGGGTGCGGTAGATCAGATGCAGGAACAACGGTGCGCCAACCAGTGCCGTTACGACTCCCAGCTTGAGGTCTCGTTCAGGCAACACCACGCGGACAAAAATATCGGAGGCAAGGATCATCGCCGCCCCGCCAAGCGCCGAGGCCCAAAGCAGCGCGCCCGGCCGCGCGCCGACCAAGGGCCGCAGCAAATGCGGCACCACCAGCCCGACAAAGCCGATCGCGCCCGCCACCGCCGTCGATGCCCCGACCACCGCCGCCGTGCCAATCACCAGCGACAGGCGCACCCGGGTCAGGTTGATGCCCATCGCCTCGGCCGCGTCTTCGCCCAAGGTCAGCGCATCCAGACCGCGCGGCAGGCTGGCCAACAACAGCCCACCCGCCAAGATCAACGGCAGCGCGATCCAGACATGCACCATCGACCGGTCCGCGAGTGACCCCATCATCCAGAAAACGATCTCGCTTGCGGCATAGGGGTTTGGCGACAGGTTCAAAACCAGCGACGTCAGCGCGCCCGCAAAGGCGGATATCGCGATGCCCGCAAGGATCAGCGTCAGCGACGACCCCCGCGGCCCTGCCAGCAACAGCACCAAAAGCACGCCGATCAATGCGCCGCCAAGTGCCATCATCGGCAAGGCCAGTGCCACGGCCGCCGCAAGCCCGGTCTGGATCGACAGCACCGCCCCCAATGCGGCAGAGCCCGACACGCCGATCAGCCCCGGATCAGCCAGCGGATTGCGCAGATAGCCCTGCATCGCCGCCCCGGCAAGCCCAAGCGACGCACCGATCAGCAGCCCCAAAATCGCACGCGGCAAGCGGATTTCACGCATCACCAGCGTCATCGGGCCATCACCGCCGGCCAGCAGCGCATGCAGGCTTTGGCCCAGCGACATATCGGCAGGTCCGATCACCAAAGCACCAACAAACAAAGCCAGCACAAGACTGCAAAGCGTGATCGCCAGACGGATCATATCACCCCGTCCTGAACGGTTTTCTTGATCCAGAAGACAAGGTTATTCACTGCCCGACGCTCCCTCAAGGCGGCCTTGAAAGGCCGGATGCCAGCAGAACCAGAAACGGCCAAAGCGGGAACGCCCCAAAGCGCCCCCGCCAAGCATCTGGTATGCCCGAGCCTAGAAATTCGCACGGAAACCAACATAGGCCGCACGGCCCGGGCTGCCGTAGCCCCAAACATCGACAGCATCGACTTTGAACAGGTTGGTGACCCGCGCCGTGACGGTGTAACGGTCGTTGACCTCGTATTCGGCGGCCACATCGACCGTGGTATAGGCTGGCAGTTCGACAGTGGAATAGCTGCCAAAGAACTGCGTGTCATAGTTTCCCGATACATGGCGCAGATCGACGGCAACCTGACCGCGCCCGCCAAAGGTCTTGACCGTGGCACCAAGGCTAAGTTCGTGACGGGGACGCCGGATTTCGACACTGCCATCGGGGTTCTTGGCGTCCAGATAGGTGTAGGACATGCGCAGCGCCACAGCATCCGTCGCCTGAAGGTTGCCTGCAATTTCAACACCCTTGCGGGTACTATCGCCCGTCTGGTTGCCATAGGTGAACGCACCGCCGCCCAAAGACACCGGCGAAATCTCGTCCGTCAGCGTTTCGTCAAAATAGGTCACATCAACGGTGCCGCGCCCGCCAAGAACCGGAAACTCTGCGCCTATATCAAAGCTTTTGTTATGCTCGGGGTTGAGGTCGGGGTTGCCCGTATAGCCAAATGCATTGGCATAAAGCGAGAAATACGACGGGTTCAAAACGCCCGTCCCCATAGAGCTGTGCAAGCGGATTTCAGTGTTCGGCACCATATAGGACATGGCGACATTCCACGTGGTCGCGTCTTCGAACTGGTCATTATTGTCGTGGCGCACCCCCGCCTGAAAATCCAGCCCGCTGGCCAGACGCGCGCGGTATTCAATGGCGATAGATTTCGAGGACCGTTCATACAGCGGAGTCATCGGGCTGCTGTCGCTGTGGCTCTCAAGCAAGAGGTTCAGCAGATGATCCGCTTGCGCCACCGTGTTACCGTCCAGACCATAGCTTAGCCGGTATTTAACCGCATTCGCATCGGTCTGGGTCTGCGGTGCACCGTCCCGTCTGGCCTTGTTTTCGGTACGCTCAAGCGCAAGACGGTGAACAAGCCGCCCCTCAAGCATCGTATATTCCGCAAAGACCGTTCCGATGACTTCTTTGCTGTGGCCCATCAACGTGGCGTCGTCGACAATATACGAATCCGCGTCCGTGGCCCCGAAGTTCGTCGCGTCAAAGTCGAAGTACTCTTTTGAGCGGCGCAGCACAAAGCCCAGCTTGACCGCGTCGGTCACCAGATAGTCGCCGCTTAGGACAGCTGTCAGGCGGTCAAGCTTGTCGCGTTCTCCGCCATCGCCGGATTGGTCATAGCTTGGGTCGCTGCGGCGCGACATAGACAGAGAAATGCCGCCACGTTCATTGCGGCGCGACAAGAACACGCTGCCTGCGGTCGCCCCGCCGACCTCGAATGTGCCATCATAGGTTTTGCCGACCTGGCCTTTGCGGGTGATAATGTTGATCACACCGGTCGTCGCATTCGAGCCGTAAGCGACCGATTGCGGTCCGCGTAGCACTTCGATGCGTTCAATGTTGGTGGTCTGAAGGCCGCTGAAGGTATATTCGCCCTCGCCGCCCGCAAGTTGCACGCCATCAAGCAGCACCAGCGTATGGCGCGCTTCTCCGCCGCGCATCCGCACCTGCACAAAACCGCTGCCAGCGCTGCTGACCGATACACCGGGCAAGGCGCGCAACGCGTCAACCACAGAGGAAATGCCACGATCCTGGATTTCCTGTGCGGTCACAACCGAAACGGACCGCCCGTATTCTTGCGCCGCAATAGGTGACAGCCCGCCCGACACGATGATTTCGTCCAGCTCGAATGTTTCCTGAGCCACGGCCATCGTGGTGCCAAATGCCACCAGCGCAGCGGATGAAAGTAGTGATGTCTTCAACATCATGATAACCCTTCGGACTTGGCCCGGAAGGGACCAATTGACGTGCGATGTCCATAAAGGGACGGATGCCCCCGCAGACGGTGAAGCCACCACAGCGGAGAATCCGCAGCCCAGACGCCCCTAGCGCCCTGAGCAGGGTGATCACTTCGGCAGGTCTCCTGACTTGCGGGTCGACACTAAACCGGACCTTCCCATCATGGCATCCATGACAGTGGCATATGCCGGTTTCGCTCGCCGCTCACAGTTGCGGGGGCAGTCGTGGTTTTGGCTTCTGCCGCACCACGTTCCCTTTTAACCAAGCAGCGAACCGCCCGGACCAAAGTACATCTGTGCTACATCCGGTTAAATCAATTGTGAAGAGTTTTCTTAATCCTTCGTTAATTACCTAACCGTGGAAAGCCGCCACCGTTTTAAGGGTCGAAAACCCATAAAGCGCCTCGAAACCTTTCTCGCGGCCATGCCCTGACAGGCCGGTGCCGCCGAACGGCAGTTCAACCCCGCCCCCTGCCCCGTAGTTGTTCAAGAACACCTGCCCCGCGCGCAAGCGTTTTGCCAACCGCATCTGACGCGCGCCGTTTTGCGACCAGACCGCCGCGACAAGGCCAAAGTCCGTTCCATTGGCGATTTGCACCGCCTCTTCTTCGGTGTCGAACGGAATAATCACCTGAACGGGGCCAAAGATTTCTTCTTGGGCCAACACGTGATCGGGGGCGACGCCTGCATAAAGCGTCGGTGCCACATAGGCCCCGTTTTCGGGTGCATCAGCCATAATCTGGCCTCGCCCGACGATGTCCAAACCGTCCCCTTGCGCCAGATACCCTTGGACGATGGATTTTTGCCGCGCCGAGATCAGCGGACCAACGTCCAGATCTGCCATCGCAGGCCCGACGCGCAACGAATCATAGCGCGCGCCCATCGCGGCGACGACACGGTCGTAAACCCCGCGCTGCACCAAAATGCGCGAGGCCGCAGAGCAGGTTTGGCCCGCGTTCTGAATGCCTGAATTGACCAAAAACGGCAGCGCCGCATCAATATCGGCGTCATCGAACACCAGTTGCGGCGACTTGCCCCCCAGTTCAAGCGTCACGGGCACCACATTGCGCGCGGTGGTTTCCTGGATCAGTTTGCCCACGCCTACCGATCCGGTAAACGACACATGATGCACGCCCGGATGGCGGGTAAGTGCGGCCCCCGCGTCTGCCCCCAGCCCCGGCACGACATTCAGCGCGCCATCCGGCAGCCCCGCCGCCCGTGCAATTTCAGCAAAGGCAAGCGCGGTAAGGCACGCTTCCTCGGCTGGTTTCAAAACGGCAGCATTGCCCATGGCCAGCGCCGCACCCACCGACCGCCCGATGATCTGCATCGGATAGTTCCACGGAATGATATGCCCCGTTACCCCATGCGGCTCGCGCAAGGTATAGACCGTATAGCCATCCAGATACGGGATCGTTTCGCCGTGCACCTTGTCACAGGCACCGGCGTAAAATTCCATATAGCGCGCAAGCGCCAGCACATCGGCGCGGGCTTGCTTCAACGGTTTGCCCACATCCATCGCCTCAAGCCGGGTCAGTTCGTCGACATGGGCCAAAACGCCCTGCCCAATTTTGGCCAAGACCCGCCCGCGTTCTGCCGCTGTGGCGCGGCCCCAATCGCCTTGCAAGGCCGCTTGGGCGGCGCGCACCGCACGGTCGATGTCATCAGCCGACCCGCATGCGATTTCGCAAAGGGCAGAACCGTCCGACGGGTTGACCAACGGCACCCGCGCCGCCGCCATAGAGGGAACCCATGCCCCCCCGATGAAACAAAGGGAAGGATCAAGGCCAAGGGGCGTGAGGGTCATCGCGAAAGTCTCCGAATTTGATTTGCGCTCACATCACCATAGATCCCGCGCCACTGCGAGCGCCTTTTGAAATCTGTTTCACAAGCACGTGAACCTTTTTGGCCCCTTGCGCGTTACTCTTTCAAACCTTGCGCATTGGAACATCCCTTGGACCACATCCCCTCTATCCGGCGCTCTTTGCAGATGCTGGTGCTCATCTCGCTTTTTGTGACGGCGTATTTTGCAAAAGACCTGATTTTACCGATCATGTTGGGGTTCTTGCTGGCGCTTACCCTCAGCCCGATGGGGCGTGCGTTGAACCGGATTGGCGTGCCTCATACGGTTTCGGGCTTTGTGCTGATCTCTGTAACGGCCTTCGGGATCTTGTCTGTGGTGGTCCTGTCCGCCGGCACCGTCGCCCTGTGGAGCGATGAGATCCCGCGGATGGGCATTGAAATCAAACAAAAGCTGGCCGGTGTCAGCGACGCGGTCGAAACGATCCGGTCCGCAAGTGCCGAGGTGGAAAAGATCGGGTCCGGCGAAGGGTTCCGACCCCAAGAGGTCATCGTGCGCCAGCCCGGTCTGCTGGACACGGCGATGGACACCGTCAGCACAACCGGTGCATCACTTGCGGTTATTCTGATTCTCGCGCTGTTCCTGCTGTCCTCGGGCCAGATGTTTTACCTCAAGCTTGTGCAGTCGATGCCAACGCTGACGGGCAAAAAACGCGCCTTGCAGACAGTCTATGATGTGGAAAAACGGGTGTCTCGGTACCTGCTGACCATCGCGTCGATCAATCTGGTTCTTGGGATTTGCGTCGGTCTGTATCTGACCGTGCTGGGCCTGCCGTCTGCCTATATCTGGGGGATTGCGGCATTTATGTTGAATTTCCTGCCCTATATCGGCGGGTTTGGCGGTGTCATTTTGGTGGCTGGTTTTTCCGTCGTCACCTTCGACAGTCTCAGCTACGCCTTGCTTGCGCCGTTCGGCTATCTGGCTCTGACCATGATCGAAGGGCAGCTTGTCACGCCGTGGCTGGTGGGCCGCCGGCTTGAGATGAACACCGTCGCGGTGTTTCTGACCGTTGTGTTTTGGGGTTGGCTTTGGGGCATCGCGGGCGCGTTGGTCGCGGTGCCGTTTCTTGTAGTGTTCAAAGTCATCTGCGAAAATTTCGAACCTCTGCATACCATCGGGAATTTCCTGTCCGCAGAACAGGTCAGACCCGATGGCACGCAAGAGTCGTCCGAAACATCGTCCAACACGTCGTCAGCTGGCGAGTGACGGCAGCCACAGCACGATCGACGGGAACGCCACCAGCAATGCGATTGTGACCGCATCTGCCATGAAGAACGGCGTAACCCCTTTGAACACGTCCTGAACCGTCAGGTCATCACGCACACCGGCAACGACAAAACAGTTAAGGCCGATGGGCGGGGTGATCAGACAGAATTCAGCCATTTTCACCACCAGAATACCGAACCAGATGGCACACATCGGACCCGACATGCCAAAGGCGGAATCTGCCGCCGATACCATTTCGCCGCCATTCAACGCCATGACCGCAGGGTAAACCACCGGCAGCGTCAAAAGCAGCATCCCGATGGCATCCATGAACATGCCCAGCACCGCATAGGCCAACAGGATACAGATCAGGATGAGGATCGGTGCCATGTGCAATGACGTGATCCAGTCGGCAAAGGCTTCGGGCAATTCGGCAAAGCCCAGAAACCGCACATAGATCAAGACACCCCAGATGATGGAGAAGATCATCACCGTCAGCTTTGCTGTCTCAAGCAATGCATCACGCATCTGGCCCCACCGCATGCCGCGATAAAGCGCCATCAGGAATACGATAAACGCACCCACGGCACCGCCCTCGGTCGGGGTGCCCCACGCATCGCCAAAGGGGTTATAGACAAAGAAGATGATGATCACGACCACCGCCACGATGGGCAACGCAGGTGGCAGGCTTTCAAAGCGCTGCTTCCAGGTAAACCCGGATACCGGGGGGCCGACGTTCTTCCAGATCATCGCAATACCGATGATCAATGCCGCATAGACTACGGCGGAAAACACACCGGGAATAAAACCGGCCAACAACAACATGCCGACATCCTGTTCAACGATGATGGCATAGATCACCAAAATCGCGGACGGCGGGATAAGCGACGCAAGCGTGCCACCCGCAGCCACAACACCGGCTGCGAATTGCTTGTTATAGCCGATCTTGAGCATTTCCGGAATGGCGATGCGGGCAAAGACCGCCGCCGTCGCCACCGATGCGCCCGACACAGCTGCAAAGCCTGCTGTGGCAAACACGGTAGACACCGCCAGCCCGCCCGGCACCCATGCAAACCAGCGTTTGCACGCCTCGAACAGGGCCGTCGTCAGCTTGGCGTAATAGGCCAGATAGCCGATCAGGATAAACACGGGGATAAGGCTTAGCACTTGGGAACTGACCTTGGAATGCGGGGTCAGGCCCGCGATCTTTGTGCTGATCTCGACGACTTTCCAAAAGCGGGCCGGATCATAGTCAAATCCGTTCCAGCGCAACCAGATCAGGCCGACATAGCCCGCAAGTGCGGCCGCAAAGGCCACGCGCATGCCAAGGACGACAAGCACAAGCATGCCCAACGAGACATAGATGCCAATTTCAATCGATTCCATCAATCTGCCCCTTCCAGCGCCTTGGCTTCTGCCATGGCCTGTTCCGCAATCGTAAGTGTCAGCGGCACGGCCACCGGGTTTTCAAGCCCCAGCACCAACGCGCGCCCATATCCCCAGACCTGTAGCACAAGCCGCAGGGCCAGGATGCCAAAGGCCACCGGCACCACCAGTTTACTGGGCCAGATCGGCAAGCTGATATCGATTGAACTGTCGCGCGAACACCATGGCCGGGCACAATCGAACGAGCGGTCAAAGTGGTCCCACGCGCCAGATGTCAGTGCGACCACCAACAGCAGCATCAACAGCACCGACACAAGTTCAAAGAACCACAAGGCGCGGCCCTTCAGCTTGCTGACCAGCATGTCCATGCGAATATGCGACCCGTCGCGCTGCACGTAAGACACGCCCATGATCGCAATGATCGGCATGGCTGCTTCGATATAATCGACATAGCCCAGCAGCGGACTGCCAAAGAACTTGCGCGCGGTAACCGAATAGGCCGCCA
Organism: Sulfitobacter sp.; assembly: GCF_041552635.1. Taxonomy (GTDB): domain Bacteria; phylum Pseudomonadota; class Alphaproteobacteria; order Rhodobacterales; family Rhodobacteraceae; genus Sulfitobacter. The sequence goes on along the minus strand of NZ_JBFEKM010000021.1, from coordinate 22,282 downwards.
GAAACATTAGTGAAAAAACCGCTAGACCGCTCAGCAAAGCGCCGAAACGCTCCAGCGGCAGTAACATGCGGTCGAGTTTGCTCAGTAGGCTGGAATCTTCCAGCACCGCGGCGGAACCTGCCATCGCCATACCCCCTGTTTTATACATGAAGGGCTGCGCGAAACCCGCGCAGCCCTTTTTGATCAGCTATGGGGCGCGGGATGCGCCCCACGTATCAATCAGCTGCCGCTTTTCGCGTCGGCCAATGTCTTGACGACCAGATCATAAAGCTCCTGACCCGGCAGGCCTTGGGCTTCCATGTCTGCGATCCATGTGTCGCGGATCGGATCAGCGGCTGTGGCGCGGAATTCGGCGATGACTTCTGGTGAAATCATAACTTTTTCAACGCCTTTTTCTTCCAGAACCGCGTCCCAACGCTTCAGCAGTTCGCCGTAGTTGGCCAGATAGTGATCCAGCGCCTCATCAACCGACGAATCCAGCGCTTCACGCTCTGCATCGGACAGGCTTTCGTAGGCATCGATGTTCACCACGACGGGGCAGTTCACCGTGCCGGGGTTCAGGTTTGCTGTCCACCAGTCGGCTTCGTTGATGGTGCCAAAGGACAAGTGCGCGTGCTGCGCAAAGGCCACCGTGTCGACAACACCGGATTCCATCGCCTGGAATGCTTCGGCTGATGTTACGGATGTTGGCACACCACCAACGGCTTCGAAAGCTTGGCCAATGCCGCCTGTGGCGCGAACACGCATACCTTTGAAATCTTCAAGCGTTGTGCGCGGATCGCCAGTGCCCACAAGGTTGTACTGTGGCATGGGTGAGGTCATCAGCAGCTTTGCATTCCACTGCGCCATTTCTTCGGCGGCGGCGGGGTGTGCATAAACGGCGCGGGAAACCGCGACTTCCTGCTCAAGGTTCTCTACGCCCAGGAACGGCAGTTCCAGCACGGTGACAACACGGTTTTTGTCGCGGTGGTAGCCCGCACAGAACTGCGCCATCTCAAAGGCACCGATGGAAATCCCGTCAAGATTTTCCGTGTTCTTCGACAGGCCGCCATAGCTGACGTTGATGGTGAATTCGCCATTGGTCTTTTCAGACACCAGTTCTGCGATTTTTTCGACATGCTCAGTGAAGGCACGGCGCTTGCCCCAGACAGAGGCGTTCCATTCCGTTGCAGCTGCCTGCGACGCAAATGCAAATGTGATGGCGCAAACCGCTGCGCCGTTCAAAAACTTGTTCATTGATTTCTCCCTTGTGCGGACATTTTTGATCCGCTTGATAAATTAGTACCTGCGGCAGGCAGGTCTGCCAACCCCGAAGACACGGCCCAGCCGCAGATTTCGGGGCCCACGGCGAGGATTTTGGGCATTTGGAAGGCACGGAGCCGCAACATTGGCGTATGTTGACACCCAATTGCAGGCGACGGCGCATAAAATTGGCGGCTTTGGGGGCAAATTTACAAATCTGGGCTGATATTGGGAAAACTCTTTACAGACAAAGCCTGAGATTACAAATGCTTATTCCTTTCTTTTCCGTTGACGCTATGATCCGGCAAGGGAGGACCGGTAAGCCGATAGGCATATCCGGTCGAAAACGATCAGAGTTCTGAGGGAGGGACCGATGTCAAACGCTGCTGCAACCACCTATCCACCATCCGCTGAAATGGCCGCCAAGGCCCATGTCGATGCCGCGAAATATGACGCGATGTACAAAGCCTCTATTGAAGATGCGGACGGATTCTGGCGCGAGCAGGCGCAGCGCATTGACTGGATGACGCCGTTTGAGACCGTCAAGGACGTCGATTTCACCTTTGGTCAGGTCAAGATCAACTGGTTTGCTGATGGTGAGTTGAACGTCAGCGCCAATTGCATCGACCGCCACCTTGAGACACGCGGCGACCAGACCGCGATCATTTGGGAGCCCGACAGCCCCGAAGAAGGCGCGCAGCACATCACCTATAAAGAACTGCACGCCCAGACCTGTAAAATGGCCAATATCCTGCGCGATTTGGGCGTTGGCAAAGGCGACCGGGTTGTTATCTATCTGCCGATGATCCCTGAAGCGGCCTATGCGATGCTGGCTTGTGCGCGCATCGGGGCGATCCATTCGATCGTCTTTGCAGGCTTTTCGCCAGATGCGTTGGCATCGCGGGTCAACGGGTCAGAGGCCAAGGTCGTCATCACCGCCGACTATGCCCCACGCGGTGGCAAGGCAACGCCACTGAAAACCAACGCCGATCAGGCGCTGCTGCATTGCAAGGACAGCGTCAAATGTCTGGTCGTTAAGCGGACCGGCGGTCAGACCACTTGGACTGAAGGGCGTGATTTTGATTACAAAGCCCTTGCGAAAGACGCCGCCGACACCTGCGCGCCCGAGGCGATGAATGCCGAAGATCCGCTTTTCATCCTTTATACTTCAGGTTCAACCGGTCAGCCCAAAGGCGTTGTGCATTCCACCGGTGGCTATCTGGTCTATGCCGCGATGACCCACGAGATCACGTTCGATTACCACGATGGCGACGTCTATTGGTGTACTGCGGATGTGGGCTGGGTCACGGGCCACAGCTATATCGTCTATGGCCCGCTGGCCAATGGTGCCACCACGCTGATGTTTGAAGGTGTGCCGACCTATCCAGACGCCAGCCGGTTCTGGCAGATTTGCGAAAAGCACAAGGTAAACCAGTTCTACACCGCCCCCACCGCCATTCGTGCGCTGATGGGCAAAGGTGCGGAATTTGTCGAAGGATGCGATCTGAGCAGCCTGAAACTGCTGGGCACCGTGGGCGAACCGATCAACCCCGAAGCGTGGAACTGGTACAACGACGTTGTCGGCAAGGGCAACTGCCCCATCGTCGATACGTGGTGGCAGACGGAAACCGGCGGCCACCTGATGACTCCCCTGCCCGGCGCACATGCCACCAAACCCGGTGCCGCGATGAAACCGTTCTTTGGCATCAAGCCGGTCGTACTGGAACCCACCTCGGGCAAAGAGATCGAGGGCAACGGTGTCGAAGGTGTCTTGTGCATCGCCGACAGCTGGCCCGGTCAGATGCGCACCGTCTGGGGCGATCACGAGCGGTTCGAGCAGACCTATTTCAGCGACTACAAAGGCTATTACTTTACCGGTGACGGTTGCCGACGTGACGAAGACGGCGATTACTGGATCACTGGCCGCGTCGATGACGTGATCAACGTATCCGGCCACCGCATGGGCACCGCCGAAGTCGAAAGCGCGCTGGTCGCCCACCCCAAAGTGGCCGAAGCCGCCGTTGTCGGATACCCCCATGATATCAAAGGTCAGGGCATCTATTGCTATGTGTCTTTGATGGTGGGCGAAGAGCCTACGGATGAGCTGCGCACAGAACTGCGCAACTGGGTGCGGACCGAAATTGGCCCGATTGCATCGCCCGATCTGATCCAATGGGCCCCCGGTTTGCCGAAAACCCGTTCGGGTAAAATCATGCGCCGCATCCTGCGCAAGATCGCCGAAAACGACTTTGGCGCGCTTGGCGACATCTCGACACTGGCAGAGCCCGAAGTCGTGGACGAGCTGATCGAGAACCGCATGAACCGCTAGGTATTCACAAATCCGAGAGAACAGGGGCATCCAAACGGGTGCCCCTTTGCTTTTGGTCGCAGGGGTTCATTGCCGTCTGGACAATCTGCCGCCCCCATGGCACCGCTGCGCCATGACAGATAATATGCAACATTTCAAACTTGGAGCCGATGCGGATGACAATCTGCGCCGCGCCTTTGGGCGCTTTGGCACAGGCGTGACATTGATCACGGTCCAAACCGCTGGCGGGCCGTTGGGCATGACGGCGAATTCATTTTCATCCGTCTCGCTGGATCCCGCACTGGTGCTGTGGTCTGCTGGCAAGAAATCTAAACGCCATGACGCCTTTGCGACGGCGACCCATTTTGCGATCCATGTTCTGGGTGCCGATCAACAAGCCGTTGCAGACCGCTTTGCGTCGGACGGGTTTGCATTTGACGCTTTTGACTGGGCGACTGGACCCAATGGCGCGCCAACGCTCGCGGGCTGTCTGGCGACGTTCCACTGCGACACCTATGCCGTCCATGGGGCGGGCGACCATTCGATTATCGTGGGCCAAGTCACCAACGCCGCAGTGAACACTGATGCGGATGCCCCAGCGTTGATGTTCGAACAAAGCCGCTACGGAAATTTCACCCCCGCCAAGGGTTGAAATCAGTAGTCCTTTTCAAAGAATATCCCGATCCCGGTATTGCCGTCCGACCCGACGCTTCCCTTGGCCTTGAGGTTCTTGGTGATGTCGAGGTTGATCGAGATATCCGCCGTCCCGTCAGAGGCCGCTGTCACATCCGTATAGACATTGTCCGAGATGTATTTCCCCGCGCGCACCGCCGTTGCCCCGCTGTCGGTTGTGGTGACATCCAGATCGTCGAGCCCAAACCCAGTCCGCAAGTTCGAGATCACGCCGGCCCCGCCGCGCCCTGCCAATGTGGCCACGGCACTGGCCAGTTGAAGCGCCTGAAACGCCGAGATTTCCGAGATATTGCGCCCGAACAACAGCTGCGCCAGCACCTCGTCCTGCGGGGCTGACGGGCTGGATTCAAAGGATACCTTGGGCTCTGTCGCAGGGCCTTCGATGATAATGCGCACCTCGCCTGTCGCAGTAGACGTCGCGGTGACAAAGCGCAGATACGGGATTAGATCACCCTGAAACTGCACCGCCCCTTCGGTCAGATCAAAGCGTTTGCCCAAGATGTCCAAGCGCCCCCGGATCAGATCGACCCGCCCCGCCGAGATAACGCGGTTGGTCGTGCCAGTCAGGGTCAGCCTACCGCCAAGTTCCGCGTCCAGCCCCCGCCCGCGCACGAAAATGCGGTTGGGCATGTTGATGCCAATGTTCAACCCATAGCCCGGCCCGCTGCTGCCCTGCGTCGGGTCCGTGCCAGCACCTTCCCCCTCCAGCCCGGCCTTGCGGCGAGTGGCCACCACATCCGCAGGGGCCCCGACAAAGTCGATCTGCGGGATGTCCCCGATGCTGGTCATGCCGGTAGACGGCACCGTGACCGATGTTTCGCCGACGTTGATTTGCCCTTCGATGCGGGCACCGCCTGTCAATGGTCCTGCAAACCGCAAGGAGCCATCCAGAATCGTTCGGTAAAGCGACGGATCAATCAGCACCAGATTGTTCAGGCCGATCTGCAAATCAGCAGGCAACGATCCGGTCAACGTCACCGCGCCACCGACCTTAAGCTGACCGCCATCGGCGCTGTCAGCCGACAGATCAATCTGTGCGCGGTTGTCGCCCAAGCGGATGTTTGCCGCGATATTTTGCAGCGCAACGCGCAGGTTGGGTGCGGACAAAGACGCATTCGACGTCTGTATCGTACCGCTGACCGACCCCAGTTGCGGTGGGCCATTCACGGTCAGATCAAACGCCGCCTGCCCTTGCAAACTGCGCGGCGCAATAAACGGTGCCGACAGACCCAGCGGCGCGTTACCGTTGATATCAAGGTTCAGATTGCCGTTGTTGCCGACCAGCCCCGCCACGGTCGCGCGCGTACCGGCTGGCCCGCCCAGATTGGTGTTCAACCGCCATCCCGCGCTTTCTTGTTGTGCGGATCCGGTCAGGTTCAATGGCCCCGCCAGCTTGGGAACCAAGGCGGCAAGGTTGGGGATCGTCACATCGTAATTCAGCGCCGGGTTGGTGCCTGTCACCACGCCCTGCACCGACGCGCGGGCGGCATAGGGGCCGGTCGCGTTGGTATCGATTGCGATCCCGGCCGGTGTTTGCTGCACCGATCCCTTGGCGGCGAAGGGTCCGGACACGCCGGGCACCAATGGCTGCACGTTGGGCACCGACACGTCAAATGTCAGTGACATATCCGGCCCGGTCGCCAGCCCTTCAACCAGCGCGCGCGCACCGTAAGGACCTGTGGCCGAGGTATCGACAAAGAACCCCTTTTCAGTCTGGCGCAGTGTGCCGGTGGCATTCAGCGGTCCGTTCACCTGCGGCACGACCGCATTCACATTGGGCACTGCTGCGTCAAAGCTGATATCGATCATCGGCGTCAGCGCGCCTTGCACCGCAACCTGCGCGGCATAGGGGCCAGAGGCCGTGGCGTCGATCACAAATCCCGCCTCGGTCTGCTTGAGGTTGCCCGACGCGTTCAACGGCCCCGTTACCTGTGGCGCATAGGCCTGAACACGGGGGATTGTCGCGGTGAAATCAACATCAAGCGGCGTCAGCAACCCCTTTACGGTCGCCGCGACATCCTGCGGCGCGCTGGCCTTGGTGTCGATCTGCCAGCCGTCAGGGGTTTGGCGGAGCATGCCATCCAGCGTGACCTGTCCGGCGACGGGCGCGTCAGGGACAAAATCTTTGATCTCGGGGACTTGGGCGGCAAAGCTTAGGGCCGCATTGGGGCCGGTTGCCAGACCTTTGGCAGTGATGGCCGCATTATAAGGACCGTCGGCCGCCGCATCGATCGTCCAGCCTCGGCTGTCCTGGTCGGCTGTCGCCTTGATCGTGATGGGGCCGGAATATTGCGGCACGACCTGCCCGATGTCATTCAGCCGCGCATCGATCCGCGCTTGCGAATTATCGCTGCGCAATTCAACCCCGCCGGTGGCGGTCAGGGCGGCGTTCTCGAGCGACAGATCGCGGATAAAGGTTCCCGTTTCATCACGTACGGCCCCAAGGCTAAGGTTCGTTTCACCTGCCAAAAGCGTGTCGGCCTGTTCGATCCCGACTTTCAAATCACGGGTCAGACCCGCAATCCGCAGATCAAACGTGCCATCCAAAGGCACTACCTGACCAGACAGATCGACATTGGCCGCCCCGTCCAATTCGCGCCCTGCAAGGGCTGAGAAACGGCTGATATCCGTGGCCTCAAGCCGGGCTTGCAATTGCGTCAGGAAATTCTCGGCCGGGCCGCTGATGGTCACGTCGCCCGCAAGCCCGTAATCGGTGCCGGACAGGTCCAGCCCGGTAATCTTTGTGGGGGTACCTTCGACATAGGCGATATTTGCGCGACCGTTCAGGGTATCGCCCAACGCTTCGGATATGGCGGCGTTCGTCAGGGTCAGCCCTTTGGTGGCAAAGACTAGATCGCCGTTGAATTCACCGACCGTGCCGGCGCGGCCTTGCAGCGTGCCGTCCAAATTCAACTGCGCGTTTTCAATCGCAAGGGCATCTGTCGCCAAACCCGTCACGTCAAATGTCGCATCCAGTGTTTCGCCGGAACCGGCATCGTAATTCACGTCCAACGCGACGCGCTGCACATAGGTGCTGGCCCCGGCAACGGGCAACAGCACCCGCGATCCGTCAGCTGCGGCCACGGTGCCGGTGATGTCGATCAGGCTGGGCCATTTGTCACTGTTCAGTGTGATTTTACCCTGCAGATCAGCCGATTGCGTCTTTAGCGCGAAATCGCTCACGTCTATGCCGCCATCTGCCTGAACCAGCGCATCCAGTGTCAAAGCCACGTCAGGCCCAAAGAATTCGCGGTATTGCGATAGGATCAACGCAGTCACATCGCCGCTAAGATCGGCCTGAATGCGACGGTCAGGGGCAGATTCATCCCCCAACTCCGCAAAGCCAACCTGCCCGGTTAACCGCGGCGTGCCATCGGTCGACAGGGTGATGTCGGTCTTGAAGTCAGACAACGGCCCCTGACCCGCGATGTTTAGATCGACCGAAGGTTCATTGGGAATACCGAGCAGTCGCGAAACGATGCCTTTTTCATCCTCGGACAGGTTAACTAGCAGATCCAGCAGGTTTTCACCGCGTGCCAGATTGGCGGAGATCCCGAATTGGCCGCCTTTGCCATCGGTACGGGCGGCGTCGATATCCAGCTTGAGGACATCATCATTCAGCAACGCATTCGCCTTGAGCGTCAATTCAGCGGCTTCGCCCAGAATGGGGGCACCAAGGATGATTTCATCGACCGCAAAATTCGCAACATCAATGGAAACCGGCAGGTCAGGAATGGTTGGAAAGGTGAACGGCTTTGCCTCCGGGTCGGGCAGCGCGGCCTCTTGTGCGATGGGCAAACGCGGCACGGACAGACGTTGCGCTGTCAGGCCTTGCACCTCAAGCCGGCCCCGCAACAAGGCAGAGCGGTTCCAATCCAGTTCGACCTGCTCCAGCGTCAGCCACACGCCCTGATCATCGGAAATTGTCATCCGGTCAAAGGACGCGCGCGAGCTGAGAGCCCCTGCAAAGCCGTCAATGCTGACCGTGCGGCCCGATCCGCTGAGCGCGTTTTGGATGGTGCGGGTCAAAAAGCCTTTGTCGTCTTCTTGGGCATTGGCCACACAGGCCACTAGCACCATCGCCGTAATTAGAAAACTGCGCATGAAATGGATCAAAACGATTGCCCAATACCTATGTAAACTTGGAAATTATCTTCGGTTTCCGGCCCCGAGGTGGGCACAGCCACGTCAAACCGGATAGGTCCGATACCTGTCGCATAGCGCAGGCCCAGACCCGCGCCCGAATGCCATTGCCCCGACCCGTCATAGAATTCTTCAGCCCCGATATAACCCGCGTCCGCAAAGGCCACGACACCGATATTGTCGCGCACAGCGACCCGCGCTTCGGCGGACAGCCCGACAAAGCTGCGCCCGCCGACGGTGTTGCCGCCGCCCAGATCAACCCCGAGCGTTTGGTAGGATTGCCCCCGTACCGTGCCGCCGCCGCCCGAATAAAACAGGTAATCGGCCGGGGCCTCTGCAAGGTCGGGACCGTATACCGACCCCAACTGCCCGCGCAGCGCAAACGTCACAGGGCGCGCAGTGCCAAAGGTCTTGTAAGCCCGTAGATCAAGATAGCTGCGCGCGCCGCTGGCCGACCCTGAAACAGCCAGAAACGGTGTGACGGTGGCCCGCGCATAATACCCGTCCTTGGCATCCAGACGGTTGTCACGGTAATCATGTTCAGCGCTTAGCGGCAGGGTCAGCAACGTATAATTATTGGTGCCAAACGCATCGCGCGTCTCACCGATGCGCAGACCAACGCCCAGACTATAGGTGCGTTCCGCGCTGGCAATCCGTTCGATGCCGGCCTCAAGATCAAGCTGGCGGGAAAAGTAATTCACCTCGTCAAGCTGCTCGATCTCGGCCAGAGCGTAAAAATTCGTGTCGGCATTAAAGGTCGCCGGACGGCTTAGCCGTGCAGAAAGACGGTAATCCGTGCCACCTGAATTGCCGCCGATCCCTTTGACTTCCCCCTCGATCCGCAGGCTTTCGGCGCCGCCCAGCAGGTTGCGGTGCAGCCAAAAGCTGCTCAGCGTCAGCCCTTCGAGCGATGACAGTTCAGCGCCAAAGCCAAGCCGGCGCTGCGGCGCATCTGTGATCTGCGCCGTGATTGGCAAGACATCAGGGGCCACGATTTCGTCGGCCTCGATCATGGCAACGGCGTTGAACGCACCGGTGCGCCGCAACCGCGTGGCGGCAAGGTCAAGCTGCTCTTGACTGTAAACCTGTCCCACGGGCAGGCCGGCGATCTTTTGGATCCGGTTGCGCCGAACGGCACTTTCGCCTTTTATCGTTAACGCACCAAAGCGCAGGCGCGGGCCTGGGTCCAGCAAAAGCGCGGCGCTGATGGTGCTGTCGGGCACACGCGCAGTCAACTGCTGACGGGTCAGTGCCGCCTTGGCGTGCCCCTGATCGCGCCAGCCTTCGATCCCCGCAGAAACGGTGTCTTTCAGCACCCCAAGGCTTGCGGTCTGGCCCGTGGCAAACCCTTCGGGCAGTTCGGTGCCTTGGGCGATCGGTTTGATTTCCGCCTTGGCAAAGCTGAACTTCTTGCCCGGTTCGACCGCAATCACAGCCTTGTCGATCTGCTTGGGCGGTGCCACCGGCGCAATGGACGCGGCATCCACCCCGTCTACGGTGATCTTGATCACGGCGGCAAAATACCCCTGATCATACAAAACGGCCAACAGCCGCGCGTAATCGGCTTGGGCAGCGGCCAGCAATTCTTGGGTGCTTGGGGTCGCGTCTTCGGCGGTTTGTTCGCGCAGCAAAGACCCGCCCGCGATCGCATCGTAAAGCTCGGTACCTGCCGCGACGCCAGTGATGTCCAGCGTTGCGGCCATGCCCGGCCCGCAAGTCCAAGCAACGGCCATGGCAGCAGCAGTCCCCCGCAAGGTGCCTCTGAAACCGTTCTTACTTGCTCGCGCCATGGGGCACTCCTTTACCGAAAACAACCGCCTGCAACCTACACATAGCCCAAGCCAGAGCAACGTCAGCATTTCAATTCACATTAGCAAACACATAACGGAAATTCTTCGGCCACGGCAAACAGTGTGTGGGGCAAATTCGCATTTGTGAACACATGATATGGTGTTCGGCCCTAACTATTGGGCCATCGGCAAAACCTTGCCGTTTTCCCTTTGAAAATGCGAAACGCCCGGCAAGCAGGGGCTTACCGGGCGTATCGACGTTTTGAATAGCCCTGCTATCGAGGGCTCAGGCCATGATCAAACAGGGATCAGGCGGATTTTGCCAGATCGCGCAGAACGTAATGCAGCACACCACCGTGTTCGATGTACTCAATCTCGATTGCGGTATCGATGCGGCACTTGATCATGATCTCTTTGACCGACCCATCGGCCATTGTGATCGTGCAAGGCACTTCTTGCAGGGGTTTGATTGTATCCAGACCAGAGATTGAAACGGTTTCTTCGCCAGTCAAGCCCAAGCTTTTGCGTGTATCACCATTGGTGAATTCGAACGGGATGACACCCATCCCAACAAGGTTAGAGCGGTGAATGCGTTCAAAGTTCTCGGCGATTACTGCCTTGACGCCCAGCAGGGCTGTGCCCTTGGCCGCCCAGTCACGCGACGACCCGGCACCGTATTGTTCACCACCAAAGATCACCAGCGGAGTACCGGCATCCTGATAGGCCATCGCGGCATCAAAGATCGACGTTTGTTCGCCGTCAGGGCCCTTGGTATAGCCGCCTTCGACCCCATCCAGCATCTCGTTCTTGATGCGGATGTTGGCGAACGTGCCGCGCATCATCACCTCATGGTTACCACGGCGTGAACCATACGAGTTGAATTCGCGCACCGGCACCTGATGCTCCGACAGATATTTGCCAGCGGGAGTCGTTTCCTTAAAGGACCCTGCCGGGCTGATGTGGTCGGTGGTGATCATATCGCCCAAGATGGCCAATACTTTGGCACCCTCGATGTTGGTGATCACGCCCGGCTCTGGCGACATGTTCTGGAAATACGGCGGGTTTTGCACGTAGGTCGATGCGGGTGGCCAGTTATAGGTCTTGGCATCCGTTGTCTCGACCGCCTGCCACTTTTCGTCGCCCTTGAACACGTCAGCATACTTCTCTTGGAAGGCTTCGCGCGTCACGGTTTTTTCGACCAGCTCGGCAACTTCCTGAGTGGTTGGCCAGATGTCTTTAAGATAGACATCATTGCCCTCTTGGTCCTGACCCAAAGGAGAGTTCGCCAGATCAACGTTCATGTCGCCGACCAACGCATAGGCCACGACCAGTGGCGGCGACGCCAGATAGTTGGCGCGCACATCGGGGCTGATGCGTCCTTCGAAGTTGCGGTTGCCCGACAGGATCGAGGTGCCGATCAGGTCGTAATCGTTGATCGCCTTGCTGATCGATGGCTCAAGCGGGCCAGAGTTACCAATACAAGTGGTGCAACCATAGCCAACAAGGTTAAAGCCGATGGCGTCCAGATCTTCTTGCAGGTTCGCAGCCTCAAGATAGGCGGAAACCACCTGGCTGCCGGGTGCCAGCGACGTCTTGACCCAAGGCTTGCGTGTCAGACCAAGGGCACGCGCCTTGCGCGCCACAAGGCCCGCACCGATCATCACGTAAGGGTTCGACGTGTTGGTGCACGATGTGATCGACGCAATCACGATGGACCCGTCATGCAGCTGGTAATGGCCATCGTCGGTCATCACATAGCCACGCTTGTGATGGCCCACATCGCCGGGGATATCCTTAGGTTCCGGTTGGCCGCCCTCGCCTTCCCAACGCACTTCGGCGTTGGCTGTACTTTCTTTGCCATTGCGCACGCCCTCGACATATTCCGCAAATGCCGTGTGCGCAGAAGTCAACGCGATGTAATCCTGCGGACGTTTTGGACCGGAAATCGCAGGCACGATGGTGCCCATGTCCAGCGACAACGTATCGGTGTAGATCGGCGCATAATCCGCGTCGCGCCACATGCCGTTTTCCTTGGCATAGGCTTCGACCAACGCGATTCGGTCTTCGTCACGGCCAGTGGTGCGCAGGTAGCGCAGCGTTTCGCCGTCAATCGGGAAGAAACCACATGTCGCACCATATTCAGGTGCCATGTTGGCAATCGTCGCACGATCGGCCAGCGGCAAGTGATCCAAGCCTTCGCCATAGAATTCAACGAACTTGGAAACGACGCCTTTGGCGCGCAGCATCTCGACGACCTTCAACACGAGGTCGGTACCGGTGGTGCCTTCCATCATGCGGCCTGTCAGCTCGAAACCCACAACTTCGGGGATCAGCATTGAAATCGGCTGGCCCAGCATCGCGGCTTCGGCTTCGATCCCGCCAACGCCCCAGCCCAGAACGGCCATGCCGTTGACCATGGTGGTGTGGCTGTCTGTCCCAACCAGCGTGTCTGGATACGCAACTTCAACACCGTTTTGGTCTTTGTCTGTCCAAACGGTCTGCGCCAGATACTCAAGGTTCACCTGGTGGCAGATGCCGGTGCCGGGGGGCACAACGCGGAAGTTGTTAAATGCCTTTTGGCCCCACTTCAGGAATGTATAACGCTCGATGTTGCGCTCGTATTCGCGGTCAACGTTCATCTGGAACGCGCGCGGGTTGCCAAATTCGTCAATCATGACCGAGTGGTCGATGACCAGATCAACAGGGTTCAGCGGGTTAATCTTGTCTGCGTCACCGCCCAAGGCAACCAGACCGTCGCGCATCGCCGCCAAATCAACAACGGCCGGAACGCCGGTAAAATCCTGCATCAGCACGCGTGCGGGACGATAAGCAATCTCGCGCGGGTTCTGGCCACCCTTGGCACCCCACTCAGCAAAAGCTTTGATATCGTCAACCGTAACGGTCTTGCCGTCTTCAAAGCGCAACATGTTTTCCAGCACCACTTTCAGCGCGGCGGGCAGTTTCGAGAAATCCCCAAGCCCGGCTTCTTGCGCAGCAGGAATGGAATAATAAGCGATTGATTGATCCCCGGAAGTCAGTGTTTTACGGGTTTTGGCGGTGTCCTGGCCAACGATAATGGTCATGGAGAGCTCCCTATATGGGTTGAAAACAGTGCAGTGACTTGGGGCCTAAATGCAGTATTGCGGCCCACATTTCAACTGCAATCGGCGCTTGAACCGATAAATGTATACCATTGTGTACCGAATTTGATGAAATTTGCACCATACCTTCCGTTACAGCGCTTCAACAAAGCTTGAATGGTAATCTGAAAGACATCCGTTTAGACAAACAGGACACTTTGAAGGTATCGCCGTCGATGATCCGAATTATCCCCTCTCTGTTCGCCTTGGGCTTGCTGTGCGCCACGCCAGTGTCCGCGCAAGATCGCCCCGTCGTGGTCGAGCTTTTTACATCGCAAGGATGTTCGTCCTGCCCTGCTGCGGACAAGATCTTGGCCGAGCTGGCACAGCGCGATGATGTGATCGCCTTGGCGCTACATGTTGATTACTGGGATTACATCGGCTGGAAAGACCGCTTTGGCGATCCCGATCATGCGGCCCGGCAACGTGCATATGCGATCGCATCCGGGCGCAAATCGGTTTACACGCCAGAAATGATCGTGAACGGCCTGACCGATGTCGTAGGTGCAAAACCAATGGCAGTGTCAAAAGCCATTTCAGAGCATAAGAACGACCCTGCCATGGTTAAACTGGATCTGGCGCGCAACGGGGATACGCTGGAAATCGATGCCTCGGTTCTGGCGGGGGCCAAGGGCCCATTCACCGTGCATATGCTGCGCTATACCCCTGAGGCCACAACAGAAATCAAGCGCGGCGAAAACGCGGGCAAGACGTTTGAATATCATAATATTGCTCAAAACTGGACAGTTTTGGGGGAATGGGACGCGAAAGCCCCGCTTGATATGTCGACCCCCCTGCCCGGCGACTTGCCGGTTGTGATCATTGTCCAGCAAAGCGTCGCAGGTCCGATCGTGGCGGCCGCGCGGATCAAATAGCGCATTAATCAAGCTTAATTGTCGTTAATACGCCAGCGCCTGTGGACCCAGAACCACTGTTCGGGGTCTGCCGTGATGCGCGCGGCAAGGCTGTCATTCAGGCTTTGCGTCATCGTTACCGCGTCGGAATGGGGCACCGGTGCTTCCAGCACGGCCTCGAACGATACGCCGTCTGGCTGGCGGATGCCGTAAAACGGGATCAGCAGTGCGTTATACCGCAAGGCAAGTTCAGCGGCTGACAAGGCTGTATTCGCGGGCTGCCCCAGAAAATCAAGCGGCGGCGCGCCAAAGACATGCTGGTCAAAAAGCAAAACAAGCTGCCCGCCTTGCTTTAGGTGGCGCACGAAACCGGCGGTGCCACGGCGGCCCTGCGGAAAGACGGGCCCGCCGAAGGCCTCCATCGTTTTAACGTAATGGGCATTGAAATAGGGGTTTTTCATATCCCGATATAGCCCGCCAATATCAAGGCCGCGCGCGACCAGACAGGCCCGGGTCGCCTCGTAATTTCCGTAGTGGCCGGTGACAAGGATCACCGGCTGCCCCTTTGCCACAGCATCATCCAGCGCCGCAACGCCCGGGCCGGTTGGTGTATTTTTGGCCATTCGCGCCGGAAAGTCCTGCGCCGAGTAGTTCTCGATAAAGCTGCGCCCGACATTATTCAGGCATTTCGATACGATCTGGTCGCGTCGTGCACGGGACAGATCAGGCCATATCATCTGTATATTGTCCCGCGCCCTGCGGCTGTAGCCGGCAAGCGGCCCCAGAATATGTTGAACAAACCGCCCGACAAAGGCCAAGCGGGCGCGATACGGGATAAAAAGAGCAAAGCGGATCAATCCCACAATCAGCGCATTGCTTAAGTAGTGGCCAATGCGCCGCGTCAACGGATCTTGATGAGGAAGGTTCGGGTCAGGCATAGGCCTCTGCGGGGGCAAGAACATGCGACTGTCACATATTTCTCTTATTTCTTAACGTGCCTCGCCAAAGGCGACAAGCAGGTTCAATCCTCCTCTTCGTCGTCTTGGACCAGTTGCAATTCACCATCGGTTTCCAACTGGCGGATGACATCAATGATGGCCGACATCGCCAGCTCTGCCTCGGATGCCTTGACGGTTTCAAGCTCTGCGATTTCTTCGCGCAACTGATCCGCCATGCGCGAGGACATGTTATCAAGGATGAAATCCATGACAATTTTCAAACCGGCAGCCTCGGAACCGGCCATCGCATAAACAAGCTGCGCCCGGTCCGCGCCGCGCAGAATGCGGGGGATATCGCGGGGTTGAACGCGCGCGGGGATATCCGCAAAGGTAAAGATCGCCTTGCGCACCGCATTGGCAAACCCTTCATCCGTTTCGTCAAGGCCGGTCAACATGTCATCACGTGTCATCGAAGTAGAAGAGTTGAGGATCGCCCCGACCCTTTCAACAGGTTCGTCATCGAAGGCTTTGATCGGGATACTGTCCAGCTGGCTCGCCAGCGAAAGGCCTATGTTATATACAGCCTCCGGAGAGACGCTGTTCGTCAGAGACACGGCATAGGTGATTTCGCGCGCCCGGGGGCCGGGCAGCAGTCCCAACAACTTTGCCGACACCGACACCTTGAGCTTGGAAAGCACAACGGCAATCACTTCGGTGCTTTCTTTTTCGATCATCTCCAAAACGGTTGGGGCATCCAACTCGCGCAGGCGCGCCCAAGGGTCACCCAGCTGACGTACCCCTGCTTCTTTGCGCAAGCGTTCCGCTGTTTGCTTGCTGATCTTGCCATCAAGCGCGGTCAACGCCCCCACGATCCCGCCCGGAAACGACAGGCCAATGCTGTTAAGCTCGTTTTCAAATTCTTCGACGACCGCATCCAGCGTATGCCGGTCGACGGTGCGCATTGATCCCATCTGCTGCGTCAGACGGGCCTGCAATTCGTCTGGTAGTTCTTCAATCGGGATATCCGCGCCTTCGTTCAGCAACAGGCGGACCACGATTGCGGCTTTAGCACGCTTGGTCAAAGGGGCCGCCGCACCACTTAAGGGCGCGCCGACAGCCATTGCGTTAAAACTGCCTAAAGGTAAGAGATCATTCATTTTTCAACTATCTTTAGCTGCCCCAGTGTCGAGAACACTTTTCGCAGCTAAAGATGAAAGAAAACCAAACAGCAGATGGATTAATAGTTAAAAGTCTGCCCCGTGGCGATGGCCGTTCTCAGGGATGCCTCGGCCCATGTTCCCTGACCGCCATACGAGCGGATGGCGCGCAATTCGGCCATCGCACCGGCGATATTGCCCTCTTCGACCATCCCCTGCGCCATATAGGACCGCGCAAGAATATTCGCCGGATTGATCTGGAGCGCGCGGGTGTAGAACACCGTGCTTTCAGCAGCATTCCCCAATTTCCGATGGGTGAACCCCATATAGGTCAAAGCCCGATCATCTTGGGCGGGCATTTCGGCTAGCACCAACTGTGCGTCTTGATAATTGCCAGCATAAGCCAGTTGGCGCACGGTCTCGTACAGATCATCCGGGCTTAGGCGACTGTCTTTGGCCGTCACGCATTTCTTGGCCTTTTTGTCATACACCATCCCGCTTTCACAGCTGACTGCGGGTTTTGGCGGGGCTGTCTCGTCACCGCCGCCAGCGGCAAACACACCCGTAGGCACCGCAAGGGCAAGAGCAGAAGCAAGTAAAACGCGCATGATGGAATTCTCCGAATAAATAACTTTGTCGAAATAACGTTAAAGCGCCCGCACCACAGGTAAAGGGGTACGGGCGCAATTCAGTTCACATTGACTTGATCTTCAAGACGTGGCGTTGGACACACAACTTGCGCTTTCGGCATCATATACCATGCCTTCGGCACAAGACATCGCGTGTTCTTGCGACGAACACATTGCCATGCTGAACGACGGCAGTGCCACTAAGGCCAACGCTGCCAGACCCGTCAGTTTTAATCGTGCAATTCCAAGTTTCATCATACTACTCCTTTGAGATGCCCTGATAAGGTACACGGGCCTTGGGCGTTCTCAAAGAAGTTTTACGCCTGAAGGTGTCACATCGGTTAATCTGCCTAGAAATCAGTCTTTGAAAACACGGGCAAAGATCGTGTCGACATGTTTGGTGTGATATCCAAGGTCGAATTTTTCCTCGATTTCTTCGGCGCTCAGGGCTTGCAGCACTTCGGCATCGCCCAGCAATTCGGTTTTGAAATCCTTGCCGTCTTCCCAAACCTTCATCGCGTTGCGTTGGACCATCTTATAGCTGTCTTCGCGGCTAACCCCTGCTTGGGTCAGGGCCAAAAGGACACGCTGCGACATCACCAGCCCGCTGAACTTGTTCATATTGGCCAGCATGTTGTCGGGATAGATCAGCATATTGTCGATGACATTGGTCAAGCGGTGCAAAGCGAAATCAAGGGTGATGGTCGTGTCGGGCCCAATGGCGCGTTCAACGCTGGAATGGGAAATATCACGCTCGTGCCAGAGGGTCACGTTTTCCATCGCAGGGATAACAGCCATCCGGATCGTGCGCGCCAGACCGGTCAGGTTTTCGGTCAGAACCGGGTTCTTTTTATGGGGCATCGCCGAGGAGCCCTTTTGACCCGCAGAGAAGAATTCAGCGCCCTCAAGCACTTCGGTACGCTGCATATGGCGCACCTCGGTCGCGACGTTTTCGATGGAGCTGGCGATCACGCCAAGGGCCGCGAAAAACGCGGCATGACGGTCACGGGGAATCACTTGGGTGCTGATCGGCTCTGCGGCAAGGCCAAGCTTTTCGCACACATGCTCTTCTACGCGGGGGTCGATGTTGGCGAAGGTCCCGACCGCACCCGAGATCGCGCCAGTGGCGATTTCTTCGCGCGCGGTTTTCAGGCGGCGCAGGTTGCGGTCCATTTCGGCGTAAAAACGCGCGAATGTCAGGCCCATGGTGGTCGGTTCTGCATGGATGCCGTGGCTGCGTCCGACGCGCACGGTGTCCTTGTGTTCAATCGCGCGGCGTTTGAGCGCGGCCAGCAGCAGGTCCATATCAGCGATCAGAATGTCTGCGGCACGGGTCAGCTGCACGTTAAAGCAGGTGTCCAATACGTCTGAGGAAGTCATGCCCTGATGCACAAAACGCGCCTCGTCGGAGCCTACATGTTCGGCCAAATGGGTCAGAAACGCGATCACGTCATGTTTGGTGACGGCTTCGATCTCGTCAATGCGGGCCACGTCGAATTCAACGTCCTTCGCCTTCCAGACCGCATCCGCGTTTGCACGGGGGATCACACCCAGATCGGCCATGGCATCACAGGCATGTGCCTCGATCTCGAACCAGATGCGGAACTTGGTTTCGGGGGACCAGATTGCAACCATCTCGGGGCGGGAATAGCGGGGAATCATGTGGTGATACCTTTATGTGAGGGCTTTGGACGTTGGGGGCGGGATAAACCGAGAGGGGCTAAAGGACAAGGCTGAACGCGGTGCGCCCCGTTTGGGGTGGGGGAATGGCGCGGATGGTGGATGCCTCCGGCGGGAGTTTATTTGGCAAAATGAACGGGATGGGACGGTTTTGGCATTTCAAAGCTGGTGGTTTGCGGGGGTCAGGGATTAAGTGTAGGCACATGAAATCTGAGCATCTTTAAGGAACGGCCGCGCTTATGTCTGACACTTCCCGTTTGAACCCCGCCACGATTGCCGCCCAAGCCGCAGGCGCTGTGGATGCGCAAAGCGGCGGCGTGGTGCCATCGTTGCAAATGGCCACGACCTATCTGCGCGATGCGGCGTATCAGCCGCTGCGCCCCGACAATATCTATCTGCGCGATCAAAGCGATATCGTGCGCGTCGCCGAAACTGTGCTGGCGCAGCTTGAAGGGGCGAACGAGGCGTTGGTGTTTCCCTCGGGCATGGCCGCGCTGGCAGCTGCGTTTCGTACGGTGCCCAACGGCGGGCGCGTGTTGGTCCAGTCGCAGATTTACTGGGGCACGACCAAATGGCTGCGAGATTTTTGCACCCGCCGCGCAATTGAACTGCGCGAGGTCGAGGCGTCGGATGCGCAGGCGTTCGCCCAAGCCTGTGCGGATTTCAAACCGACGCTTGTGTTGATTGAGACGCCGTCGAACCCGTGGCTGCGCGTGACCGATATCAAAGCGGCAGCGCGTGCCGTCCATGACGCGGGCGGGCTGTTGATGGTCGATAGCACCGCCGCGACGCCGGTGCTGCAAAAACCGCTGGCCCATGGCGCTGACATCGTGATGCATTCGGCCACCAAGGGCATCAACGGGCATTCCGATGTTCTGGCCGGTGTTCTGGCGACAAATGACACAGCCGCGCAAATCTGGACGGATATCAAGGCCGACCGCCATGATGCCGGTGCAGTCATCGGTCCGTTCGAGGCGTGGCTGCTGGTGCGCGGCATGCGCACCCTGCCCCTGCGGATGCGTGAAATGTCGCGTAATGCGCAAGCGATTGCTGAATTTCTGGACGCCCACCCACTGGTTGAAACCGTGCTATATCCCGGCCTACCTGCCCACGCAGGTCACGCGACTGCCAACCGCCAGATGGCGGGGGGTTTTGGCCCGCTGCTGTCTTTTGTGGTGCAAGGCGGGGCCGAAAAGGCGTTGCAGGTCGCGGGGCGTTTGCAGCTGTTCCACCGTGCGACATCCCTGGGCGGCGTCGAAAGTCTGGTCGAGCACCGCCACACGATCGAGCCCCATACAGGTATTCCTGAAGGCCTTTTGCGCCTGTCGGTCGGGATCGAGGATATCGGCGATCTGACGACTGACTTGCGGCAGGCCTTGGGGAACTAAAGACCCTAGTCCAAGGCTTTATCGCGCCCTTTGACGCGGCCACCCGAAAGGGTGACTAGCGCGCGGGTGCGTCACCCAAAGGCAGGGTCAGTACCGCGGTAAAACCGCGCTGCTGGCCGGGCTGCGGGGACATGACCTCAAGACGACATCCCGATTGTTGGCAAAGCGCCTGCACGATCGACAGGCCCAGACCAAACCCCTCTGACAGGGCGGCCTTGCGGACGAACCGCTGGGTAATTGCCTCGAGATCGGCTGCATTAAGTGCGGCGCAATCGTTGGACACAACAACCCGCCCCGGCTGACTGGCGTCCACGACAACCGGCAGCGGGCCGATGCCATATTTCAGGGCGTTATCAAACAGGTTGTTCAGGATTATCCCCAAAGCGTCCGGATCAATGCGGCTGGGCCACGGCCTGTCGGGCGCTTTGATGATCAAATTGTCGCCGGACGGCGCACGGTCACGCAATTCTTTGAGAAGCAATGCGATGACAGGCGTTATGTCCGCCGCGACGGGGGTTATACCAAGGCCCGATTGCGCCCGCGACATTTGCAAAAGACGTTCGATCAGCCGGATCAATCGTTTCAGCCCTTGTTCAATTTCGGCGGCACTGGCGGATGGCACGGGGTCCTTCAACACCGCCCTAAGCCGCTGCACATTGGCCAGACAAATCGCCACCGGGGTGCGTAATTCATGCGCCGCGTTGGTGGCAAAGGCGCGTTCGGCTGCCAGTGCAAGATCAAGCCGCCCCATCAGCATATCAAGCGTGTCTATCGCAGGTTCGATTTCGGAAAAGGTGATGTGCCGTTCAATCGGCGAAAGGTCATGTTCGTTCTTGGCCGCGATGCTATCGCTCAGGCTTGCGATTGCCCTGACCGACCGTTTGACCACCCAGAATGCCACTCCGGCAAAGAACAGCGCCAGCAGAACAAAGCTGCTGATCGTCCCCATCATGACGTCTGAAATCGCCTCGTTGCGTTCTGTCATCGGGGTTGCGACAATCACCTTGACCCCGCCCGATGCCGCGCGGATCGTTGCAAACCGGTGATCGTTCTGCGTGCGCAGCCCCCCTGTCATAGGGATCGGCAAAAGGTCCGTTCGTGCGCCGGGAGATTGCACGATGATCTGATCTGTTTCATCCAGAAACCAGAATATCGTGCGTTCATCCGGTTCAACCAAACGCTCCTCGAAGGCCATAAGCATTGAGATATCCAGCAGGTCGGGCATCTGGCGTGCGGCATCAAAGATTGTCAAAAGCAGCTGGGCTTTGCCGGTCAGGCTGCTGTCCAGCAATTCGTCATATTCTTCTTTGACAAGGTTATGAACGATCAAAACCCCGATCACGGCGGCCATCACACCGGGCAGGATCATCGACTTCAAAAGAGTGCTCAGCAGGCTTTGGCGGCGTGTGGTCATGTTTGCAGGCTATACCCGATCCCGCGGTGGGTGGCGATCAGGTCTTTGCCAAGCTTGGTGCGCAACCGGCTGACATGCGCCTCAAGGG
This sequence comes from Sulfitobacter sp., assembly GCF_041552635.1. GTDB lineage: Bacteria > Pseudomonadota > Alphaproteobacteria > Rhodobacterales > Rhodobacteraceae > Sulfitobacter. Next base: position 818 of record NZ_JBFEKM010000021.1, on the reverse strand, counting down.
CGTTGCTTTCGACCTCTTCGCCGTAGCCATATATTGCTGCCTCAAGGGTATCTTTGGGGACGATCTGTGTTTTTCGGCGCAGCAGTGCGTCCAAAACGCCCCATTCCTTGGCCGTCAGCCGAACCGGCTGACCTGCACGGCTGACGCTGTGATCAGACAGGCAGATGGTCAGGTCGCGGATCAGAATGGTCTGGGTCAGCAGATCGGCACTGCGCCTGCATACCGTGTGAATGCGCGCTGTGACCTCGTCCAGATCGAACGGTTTGATCACATAGTCATCCGCCCCACGGTTCAGCCCGTCAATACGATCAGACACTTTGTCACGCGCCGTCAGGATGATGATCGGCGTACGAAGCCCGCGCGCCCTGACCGTGCTGAGAAATGTCAGCCCGTCGCCATCGGGCAATTGCAAATCAAGCAAGACGACATCGTAGTCCAAAGCAAGGACAGCACTGTGGGCTTCGTCAAGGGTACTGAACCATTCAACAATGTGGTGATCCGCCTCAAGATGTTCCATCAAAGGGCGCGCAAGGGCCGCTTCGTCTTCGATCAAAAGAATGCGCATGAATGTCTTGCCCGGCCTTTTCAATTTCAGTTGTGATATAACGCAAAGCGGCAAAGGAAGTCAGGACATATCGCAGCCCCCTTTGGGATCAGTCCGCCTAGCCCCCGATGAAAGCGCGCAACACGATCCAGCCGATGAAAACCCCGTTGGCGCACAGCAGGCACATGGTCGCCAGTGATCCAAGGTCTTTGGCGTCACGGGCAAACACCTCCCAATTGGGGGCAAGGTGATCGACAAGGCATTCGATTGCTGT
>NZ_JBFEKM010000020.1:0-35434 GCF_041552635.1 Sulfitobacter sp. | reverse complement strand
TCAGACGCCCAAAGCGATTGCAGGCCGCTGAGAACCGAGATTTCGGTGAGTCCGAAAAGCGGCAACATACCCGCGCGCAGCAGTGGTGCGGCCCAGGCGATGGGGTAGAGGATTATGAGAGACAGGTTCAAGGCGCGCAACATGGGCGTTGTTTAGGGCAGGCGGCGCTGGCGCGCCATTTGATATTTGCGATTTGCTGGGCGCAAATCGGGGCCCTCGGCGAGGATATTTAAGAGCCAGAGAAGAGGAAGGCGTTGAGTTTGGTGTCGTTCGATCCGGGCAAATCAGCGGGGGTGCCTTGCCAGCGGAGTGTACCTGCATCCAGCAGCGCGATGTGGTCGGCGATGGTGTGCAGGGTCGTCATGTCATGGGTGATGGTGAGGGTGGTTGCCCCGGTTTCCGCCACGAGGTCGCGGATCAGATCGTTGATGGCGCGGGCCATGATTGGGTCGAGGCCCGTGGTCGGTTCGTCGAAGAACAGGATTTTCGGATCAGTGGCGATGGCCCGGGCGAGGCCTGCGCGCTTTTGCATGCCGCCCGACAGCATTGCGGGCAGGCGGTCGGCTACATCCGCTTCAAGACCGACGCGGGCGAGTTTTTCAAGTGCTATGGTGCGGGCCTGTGATTTTGGCATCTGGCGCAGCAGACGAAACGCGACATTTTGCCAGATGGGTAGGCTGTCGAAAAGCGCGGCCCCTTGGAACAACATGCCGAAATCATTCAGGAAAGCGGCGCGGTCAAGGGGGCGGCTGTCTTGCATGATGGTCCCGCTGTCTGGTGTGACGAGGCCAAGTATTGATTTCATCAGCACCGATTTTCCGCTGCCCGATGTGCCGATCACGACGGTTGATTTACCCTTGGGCAGGGTCAGCGTGACGCCGCGCAGGACAGGGGTGCCACCAAAGGATTTGTGGATGTTCGTAAGCGTGATCATAGGGCGAATATCACCGCTGTCAGGACAAAGTTGGCGGCAAGGATCAGAATGGCTGCGGCTTCGACTGCGGATTTTGTGGCGCGGCCCACGCCGCGTGCGCCGCGCCCTGCATGAAGACCGAAATAGCAGCCCATGAGTGCCGCGATCAGGCCAAAGGCAGTGCCTTTGATCAGAGAGGACGCGATATCCAGTGGTTCGAGGAAATTCACGGTATTGCGCAGATAGGCACCGGGGCTGAAGCCCAGCGATCCTGTCGCGACGAAATAGCCGCCCATGATGCCGATGATATCGCCCACGGCCACCAGTAGCGGTACGACCAGCAAGGCGGCAAGCACGCGTGGCACGGTCAGATAGCGCAGCGGGTCGGTGGATAGGGTGATCAGGGCGTCAATCTGTTCGGTGACCTTCATCGTGGCGATTTCGGCGGCGATGGCTGCGGTCACACGGGCGGCGACCATCAGCCCCACCAACACGGGGCCAAGTTCACGGACCATGCCGATGGCGACGATCTGGGGCACGACGGCTTCGGCGTTGAACCGCGCGCCACCGGCATAGATCTGCATCACCAATGCACCGCCGGTAAACAGCGCTGTCAGACCGACCACCGGCAGCGAAAGCCAGCCGATTTGCACCAACGCACTGCCGAACTGGCCCGCATAAAACGGGGGGCGAAAGATGTGCACCAGTGCAGAGCAGGCAAAAAGAGCAACGCTGCCGATCGTGGCAAGAGCGGCCAGGGTCAAACGCCCGAGGGCCGCAAGAAGCTTCACGCCAGATAGTCCCGGTCGTAACGCGCCCCCAGCGAGGTTAGGATTTCATAGCCGATAGTGCCAGCAAATCCGGCGACCGTGTCAACTGTTTGATGGTCGCCAAGCAGTTGCAGGTGGGTGGGAGTGTCGGGCAGAGCCGTGATGTCAACGGTGATCAGATCCATTGAGACACGCCCGACAACAGGCACTTTCTTGCCGTTATGGGTCATGGTTGCGCCATTTCCCATCGCGCGGATCAAACCGTCAGCATAGCCGCCAGACACCGTTGCAATGCGCGAAGGGCGCGGTGCGATCCAGCCACAGGCATAGCCGACAGAGCCGCCAGCAGGCACTTCGCGGATTTGGACCACGGGCAGGTCCAGCGTGACCACCGGCTGAGCATCGGCGAAAGGTAGCCCGCCATAAAGGCCGACGCCGGGGCGGGTCAGGTCAAAATGATAGTCAGTGCCCAGCAAAATGCCCCCTGTCGCGCCCAGCGAAAGCGGGATTTTCAGGCCTGCCGTCATCTCGCGAAAGGAATTCAGCTGCGCCGCGTTCATCTTGTGATCCGGTTCATCGGCGCAGGCCAGATGCGAGATAATGAGCTTTGGGTTCTGGCTAAGGGCGATGTCGCGCAGGGCAGCCCATTCGGCGGGGTCCATGCCAAGGCGGTTCATGCCGCTGTTCAGTTGCAGGCCAAACGGATGGCCGGGCAGGGTTTCGACATGTCCGATCAGCTGATCTACGGAATTTATCATCGGGGTCAGTTGCGCCGATTTGATCTTTTCTGCGTCGCCGGGCATGTGACCCGCAAAGACATTGATCGCGGGGCCGGGGCCAAGCACGCGGCGCAGGGCCACGCCTTCTTTGGCGATGGCCACAAAAAACTGCCGCGCGCCTGCCTGCGCCAAAGCGGGGGCGACACGGTCGATGCCCAGCCCGTAGGCGTCGGCTTTGACCACGGCACCGGTCTGGCTTTGGGACATGCGGTTCAGCATGTGCCAATTGGCGGCAATCGCGTGCAGGTCGATGGTAAGTGTTGCTGTTGTCATGGGGGCTGTTTTGACAGGATGGCGGCGCAGGTCAATGGGCTGGGGCATCACTGTTCTGAGAAATTTGCGCAGAATCGAGGTTAGGCGTTTGCCGCGCAGGGCAATCGGACGGTATTTCGGCGGGGCCTGCTGCCAGCGTGATCACATCATTGTGGTCAGACATAAAAATGCAATGCAACCCGGTATAGGATCACCGCAGAAAACAGGGCTGCGCGGCTGTTGGATTGTGCGCAGTCCCTGCGAGGGTTTTGACTGTGCCGCGACGACAGTTTCGCGTTTTACTTGCAAGGTGGGCTGAACACGGTAGCTTGAGCCTGACAAAAGTCAGGGTGCGAAAACGTGCTCGATTAAACGGGAGGAGAACCGAAGTTGACCCAGATATACAGAATTACGCCGGTGCTGGCGGTTGTTGCAGGCTTTGCCGCGCCGATGGTTTTGGCTGAAAACCGGATTGATACGCAATTGCCGAATGCCCCAGAGATGGCAGCGTATGGTGATATGGCCGTCGGTGTCCGGCAGATTGAACTGATGCATGCTGACCAGATTGACATCCTGTCCATCGACCCCGAAGCACCCAAGCCGGAAACGATGCCGACATATGACCGCTCCTTGACGGTCGAAGTCTGGTATCCTGCTGCCGACGGTGCCAGCGGTGATACTGAATTCAAGGCATTCCTGCGCGATGGTACCACCGAGGTGACGGTGAACGGTCAGGCCATGCGCGATGCAGACCCTGCAACCGGCACGGCCTATCCGTTGGTGATTGTGTCGCACGGCTATCCGGGCAACCGCTTTTTGATGTCGCATCTGGCTGAAAACATCGCCTCGAAGGGCTATGTTGTTGCGTCCATTGACCACACGGATTCGACATACCGCACACAGGCGGCATTCGGGTCGACCTTGGTGAACCGGTCTTTGGATCAGCTGTTCGTGCTGGATGAAATGGCGCGGCTGTCGGGCGATGGGGAATCGTTTCTTAACGGGTTGGTCAATGCCGATACCGCCGGCATCGTTGGCTATTCGATGGGCGGCTACGGGGCCGTCATCACCGCGGGCGGCGGCGTGACCGAAGCATCGGTCGCCTATTCCTGGGGCGCACCGCATGGGACATTGGCGATCCACCAAGCGGGGTCAAACACCCATAACGCGCTGCCTGATCCGCGCATCAAAACCGCCGTTGCCATCGGCCCCTGGGGCATGAACACCGGCTTTTGGGATGCCGAAGGGCTAAGCGGTATCAGAATTCCGATGCTGTTCATGGCGGGGTCGCAAGACATGACATCGCTTTACGAAAAAGGGGTGCGCGCAATCTGGGAAAACGCCAGCGGTACCAATCGCAGCCTTTTGACCTTTGAAAATGCCGGCCACAATGCGGCAGCTCCGATGCCGGCCCCTGCGGAATCATTCCGCGATGATGAACGGCTGGGGTTCAACGTGTCGGCGCACTATACGGACCCGGTGTGGAATCAGGCGCGTATGAACAACATCGCCCAACATTTCGTAAGCGCATGGATGGATTTGTACCTCAAGGGGAACGAGACGGCGGGTGAATACCTTGATCTGGTCGAGAATTCCAATGATGGCGTCTGGTCAATGAACGAAGACGGCACGGCCAAAGAAGATCACAGCTATTGGAAAGGGTTCGCCAAGGATTCGGCCAAAGGGCTGCGGTTCGAGGTTAAAGCGCCCGAGTAATCCGGCGCAGAAGACGACAAAGAAAAGGCGGGCGGATCACATATGATCTGCCCGCCTTTTACGTTTACGCTGCGCAGCCCTGCTTTGGCTGGCCTTAAAATTCCTGATCGTTGTCGTTGCTTTGCCATGGCTTCACAAGGTTGCCAAAGCGGGTAAAGCGCCCCTCAAAGCTGAGATCGACCGTGCCAATCGGCCCGTGACGCTGCTTGCCAATCACAACTTCGGCGCGGCCATGCAGGCGCTCCATCTCTTCTTGCCACAGCGCCATCTTGTCCAGTTCGTGATCACCGGGCTTTTCACGCTCTTTGTAATACTCTTCGCGGAACACGAACATCACGACGTCGGCGTCCTGTTCGATCGAACCTGATTCGCGCAAATCCGACAACTGCGGGCGTTTGTCTTCGCGGTTTTCCACCTGACGCGACAGCTGGGACAGGGCGATCACGGGGATATGAAGCTCTTTGGCGATGGCCTTGAGACCCATGGTGATTTCCGAGATTTCGTTTACCCGGTTTTCGTTTTTGCCGGTGCCGCGCACCAGCTGCAAATAGTCGATGATCAACAGGTCCAAACCGTGGGTCCGTTTCAGGCGGCGCGCGCGGGCGGAAAGCTGGCTGATCGGCAGGGCAGGCGTGTCATCGATATACAGCGGGCAGGCCTCAAGCGCCTTGGCGGCATCCACGAAACGGCGAAATTCGGTCTCGGTCATGTCACCCGACCGGATTTGCTGCGACGGGATCTCGGCGGCTTCCGACAGGATCCGCGCAGCCAATTGTTCGGCGCTCATTTCGAGGCTGTAAAACCCTACGACGCCGCCATCCACAGCACCTTCGGTGCCGTCATGCAGGGTGCCACGGCGATAGGCCTTGGCGACGTTATACGCGATGTTCGTCGCAAGCGAGGTTTTCCCCATCGACGGGCGCCCCGCAAGGATCAAAAGGTCAGACGGGTGCAAGCCACCCAGCTTTTTATCCATGTCGATCAGTCCGGTGGATACACCCGACAACCCGCCATCGCGCTGATAGGCGGCGTTGGCGACATTAACCGCGTCCGTTACCGCCTTGAGAAAGCTTTGAAATCCGCTTTCAGTCTGGCCTTGCTCGGCCAGTTTATAAAGCTGCTGTTCGGCTTCGACGATCTGCTCGCGCGGTTCGGATGCCACATCGACCTGTGCGGCCTTAGCGGAAATATCGCGCCCCAGTTGGATCAGATCGCGGCGCACCGCCAGATCATAAATCATCTGCGCATAGTCACGCACGGCAAACGCACTGATCGCAGCACCGGCAAGCCGCACCAGATAGGCAGGCCCGCCCAACTCCTTCAGGCCTTCGTCATCCTCCATGAACGCCTTAAGCGTGACGGGCGAGGCAAGGTTGTTCTTGGCAATCCGGGCGCTGGCAATCTCGAAAATTCGGGCATGAACCGGGTCATAAAAATGCTTAGGCCCGATGATCGACGCCACGCGGTCGTAGATATCATTGTTGGTCAGGATCGCGCCCAAAAGCTGCTGTTCGGCCTCGATGGAATGGGGCATGCTCTCTGCCGCCTGAACCGTCAGCTGATTGCCGTTGATGCTGGAAATCTCGTTCATCGACCCTGTGCCCCACTATTACATTACCCCGGACTTTCACATAACCGAGGTGTCAGGCATCGTGCAAATTGTATAAGCTGTGGATAACCTGAAATCAGCGCTAGCATACTGCATATCGTGTCTCATTGCACGGCAAATCACCAGATGCTGTAAGTCTGTCAGGTTGTTTTTCGGGCGTCCTGCCATTCTTTCGGCGCGTTCAGAAACGCCTCGACCTCGCTCAGGGTGGCCGCGTCAAACGCGCCTTGGGCTTTGGCTTCTGCCAGAACATCCCACCAGGTGCATAGGCTGTGCAGGCTAACCCCATGGTCGCCCAAGGTCTTTTCAGTCTGTGGAAAAATCCCGTAGTAGAAAATCACCGCCGTGTGCGCGCACGTGGCCCCTGTTTCACGAATCGCGTCAACGAAACTGATTTTTGAACCGCCATCGGTGGTCAGATCCTCAACCAGCAACACGCGCTGACCTTCGGTCATTTCGCCTTCAATCCGCGCGTTACGGCCGTACCCTTTGGGCTTTTTGCGCACATAGGTCATCGGCAGCGCCATGCGCTCTGCCACCATCGCGGCAAAGGGAATGCCTGCAGTCTCACCGCCAGCAATGTTATCAAACGCCTCGAACCCCGCGTTGCGCATGACGGTGACGGTCAGGAAATCCATCAAAGTCGCGCGGATCCGCGGATAGCTGATCAGTTTGCGGCAATCGATGTAGGTGGGGCTTGGCAGGCCGGACGCCAGCGTAAATGGCTCGGTTGCATTGAAATGCACGGCCTTGATCTCCAACAGCATGCGGGCGGTCAGGCGCGCCATTTCGGTCGAGTCGGGATAGCTGGTGGGGATCATCTGATTTCGTCCTTTTTGTCCAAGCCTTTGGCTTCTCTGGCTTTCAAATATCCTCGCCGAAGGCATAAAGTCTATGCCACTGGCCCATCAATCTGCGCTGACGCTCCAGTTTAGTGGCATCATAGGGTCAAATATCGTCACTGGCCCCTCGGGCGTGTCGATATGCGCGGGAAAGCTGGCCGGTGTCCGGCTAAGCGTGAGAGTCGCATCGTTCACGGGCAGTCCATAAAATGCAGGGCCGTTCAACGAACTGAATGCCTCAAGATGCTCTAGCGCGCCGTCTTGTTCGAACACTTCCGCCAAGATCGACATTGTATTGGGCGCGGTAAAGCAACCCGCACAACCGCAGGGCAGCAATTTATTCGCATCGGTGTGCGGTGCCGAATCTGTCCCGAGGAAAAACCGCGCATCACCTGAGGTTGCCGCTTTGCGCAGCGCCAGACGGTGGGTCTCGCGTTTGGCAACCGGCAGGCAATAATAATGCGGTTTTATCCCCCCGGCCAGAATGTGGTTCCGGTTGATCACAAGGTGATGCGTGGTGATCGTGGCCGCCACATTGCTGTCGGCAGAGCGCACATAATCAGCGGCATCAGCTGTCGTGATATGTTCCATCACCACTTTCAGGCCCTGATGACGTTTGCGGATCGGGTCCATCACGCGCTCGATAAAGACGGCTTCGCGATCGAAAATATCGACCTGTGGGTCGGTGACTTCGCCGTGTGTGCACAGGGGCAAGCCGATCTCGGCCATGCGCTCCAACACGGGCGCAACCTTGTCGAAATTCGACACGCCGCTGGCAGAATTGGTGGTGGCACCGGCGGGATAAAGCTTGACCGCTTTGACCAATCCGCTGGCATGTGCAGCGGCGACATCGTCCGGATCGGTGTCTTCGGTCAGATACAATGTCATCAGCGGGGTGAAATCCACACCGTCCGGCAAAGCTGCCAAAATCCGGTCGCGGTAGGCGGCGGCATCTGCCCCGCGCACCACAGGTGGCACGAGGTTCGGCATGATGATCGCACGGGCAAAATGCGCAGCGGTATATGGCAAAACAGCACGCAGCATGTCGCCATCGCGCAAGTGCAGGTGCCAGTCATCGGGACGTCGAAGCGTGAGGGTCTGTGTCATGGCCTGTGTGCTAGCACAGGGCCAGGATCGGCGCTAGGGGGCGGCTTTCTTTAGCTGTTCGTCGGGTGCAATATCGTCGGCAACTGGGTCTTCGCCCTTTTTGGCTTCGGCTGCAGCCAACTGCATCTCTGCCTCGATCAGCTTTTGTTTGCGTACGAAGCGCGGCGCAGGCATCCGGGCGTTCACATAGCGGCACAGATGCAAGATCAGCTGTGTGCGGTCATCCGCTTCAAGCGTGACCAGAAGCGCTTTCAAATAATTGCGATGATCCCGCCGCGAACGGAACAATTCTGCAAAACTCAAGGTATCCAGCGTGCCTTCTACGGCAAGGTTCAACAAGGTCTCTAACTGGTCAAGCTGAAGCAATTCCGACTGCAAAGCCACGCCCATGTGGCGCATCCGCAGCTTGGTGACATTGGGGCGCGTGAACAGGCTGGCATGCATCGCGTCCAGTGCCACCTTGGGGTCATACAACACGAAAGCAGCTTCGGCGGCGTCCAGCATATCGGGCGCATACCCATAGCGCGTCGAAAAATCGGTGCGGCGCATTTCCTTGAAACGATCATCCCATTCCGCAATTCTGGGATCAAGCGTGGCTTGGGGTTGGATCGCGACAACCCACGCGCCGGGTGCGGCAACCGAATAGGCCGCCGCAGCATAGCCCGCAGGCCCCGCGCCGTAAAACACAACCTTTTCGAATTCATCAAAGAACCCGTCGTCAATCAACCGGTCAAAACACGCATAGACCGCTGGATCCCTAAACCATGTATCACCTTCCGACGCGATACACAGGTTGGACCAGCCATAGTTGCGCACCAAATCCCACCCCAAGGGTTGCGAAAGGCTCGACAATGCGCGCATGCCATTCACGGTCTCAAAGGTGACCAACAGCGTCGGGCTGCGTTCGACAAAAACGGCGTGGTGCTTGTTGCCAAGATCCTGAAAAAATCCGTCCTCTTCGGCTATTTCCGCGATGGCCAACAGCCATTCGTCCTTGGCCAGACCCGCCAAAGATGTGTCGATCGTAAAAGGTGCATCGATCATGGTCGTGTCCTCAATGGTTTTTCGCACGATTTCAACGCGCCTTTTGTCTGTGTTAACTGTGTAATGCGGCAAAAATACGGAAATTAGATGCGCATTTAAAGCGCAGTGTCGGATAACCTGTTGAACAAAGGTGGACCCTCGGCCAAATTATCGCAAAATCGACCCGCCAAAAGGCCACCGGCCTTGACCGCGCGGGATCAGGGTGCACCTTTGCATCTTAGCAAAGGCGCACCAAAGATGCGCAAGAGGGGGGACCGCCATGAACGACCTATCATCGATCGATGCCGTACAAGCAATGCTGGAAGGCCAAGGCTATATCTGCGGGCGCGCTTTGGGCACGGTTGTGTTTCTCAGCCTGACCCTTGGCCGCCCGCTTTTCCTTGAGGGCGAAGCAGGCGTCGGCAAAACCGAAATCGCCAAGGCGCTTGCCGCCGGGTTGAACCGCAAGCTGATCCGCTTGCAATGTTACGAAGGGCTTGATGCGTCCTCGGCGGTCTATGAATGGAACTTTCCCGCCCAAATGGTGGCGATCCGCACGGCAGAAGCGGCAGGCGATACATCCCGCAAGGCGCTCACCACCGAATTGTTCAGCGACGATTTCCTTATCGAACGCCCGCTGCTCGAGGCAATGCGCCCAGACGAACGTGGTGCGCCGATCCTGCTCATCGACGAACTTGACCGCACCGATGCTCCGTTCGAGGCATTCTTGCTCGAAGCGCTCAGCGATTTTCAGGTGACGATCCCCGAACTGGGCACCATCAAAGCCCCCGAACCGCCCATCGTGATCCTGACCTCGAACCGCACCCGCGAAGTCCACGACGCGCTCAAGCGTCGCTGCCTATACCACTGGGTAGACTACCCCGATTTTGACCGCGAGATGGAAATCCTTTCCGCCCGCGCCCCCGAAGCCTCGGAATCTCTCAGCCGTGAAGTGGTCGCCTTTGTCCAGCAGTTGCGCACCGAAGACCTGTTCAAAAAACCCGGTGTCGCCGAAACCATCGACTGGGCCAAATGTCTGCTGGCCCTCGATGTCATCAACCTCAGCCCCGAAGTCATCGCAGACACCCTTGGGGCAATTTTGAAATACCAAGACGATATCGCCAAACTGCAAGGCTCCGAAGCAAAGCGCATCTTGGATCAGGCCAAAGCATCTCTGGACCCCGCGCAATGACCCACCCCGTTATTCCAAATGGAACAAAATCCTTGGGGGCATGGGGGCAGACAGCCCCCATGACATAAAAGGTACCATGGAACATCTGCCCTTAGAACTCCCCGATAACCCGAAACTTGCGGGGAATATCACCCATTTCGCCCGTGCCCTGCGGCGCGCCGGCCTGCCCATCGGGCCGGGCCGGGTGATCGACGCCATTCGCGCGGTCGAGGCGGCAGGTTTTACCGACAAAGTCGATTTCTACTGGACGCTGCACGCCTGTTTTGTGAACCGACCCGAACATCGGACGGTCTTTGCACAGCTTTTCAGGCTGTATTGGCGCGACCCGCGGTATCTTGAGCATATGATGGCGGCAATGCTGCCCGCCATCCGCGGCGTGCAAGAAGAACGCCCAGCCCAAGCCGCCGAAAAACGCGCGGCCGAGGCGCTATTGGACGGGGCAGAGGACCCGAACAAGGACAGTGCTGAAGAAAAAGAACCCGAAGAAACGCTGATTGAGGTCGACGCCAGCTTGACCATGTCTGCGCAAGAACGTCTGCGCAGTCTGGATTTCGAACAGATGAGCCTTGCCGAAATGGCGCAGGCGAAACGGATGCTTGCAAAGCTGAGCTTGCCGGTGAAACCCATGCCTTCGCGGCGGGGTATGACCGCATCGAATGGACGCATCGATGTGCAAAAAACCATGCGCGCCGCCCTGCGGCGCGGCGGCGAGATGGACAGGCTGATGCTGAAAAAGCCCCGCCCGCGCTATCCCAATCTGGTGGTGCTTTGCGATATTTCCGGTTCGATGAGCCAATATTCCCGCACGGTTTTGCATTTCCTGCACGCGGTCAGTAACGCCAAGGGTGCGGGTTGGGCAAAGGTGCACGCCTTCACCTTTGGCACGCAACTGACAAATATTACCCGCCATTTGGCGACCCGCGATGTGGATGCTGCCCTCAAGGCTGCTGGCGCACAGGCGCAAGACTGGGAAGGCGGCACCCGGATCGGGGCCTGCATCGAGGCGTTTAACCGCGACTGGTCGCGGCGTGTGATGGGACAGGGCGCAGTGGTGTTGCTGATCACCGATGGGCTGGACCGTGATAACCCCGACGATCTTGCGCGGCATATGCAGCGCTTGCACCTGACGGCGCGGCGGCTGATCTGGCTTAATCCGCTTTTGCGTTGGGACGGTTTTGCGCCAAAGGCGGCGGGCATCCGCGCGATGCTGCCGCATGTGGACAGCTTTCGCGCGGGCCATTCAATCGCGTCGCTCGAAGAGCTGGCGCAGGTGATTTCCCGCCCCGATGACACGGGCGAGAAAACGCGGCTTATGGGCCTGTTGGATTAGGCGAATGCCTCTGCAAAGGCACCGCGGTAGCTTGCGCTAAGGTCGGCCAGCGGTGCGGTGATCCCGCCAAAGCTGACCTGATCGCCCCCGAATTTCCCGACGCTTTCAAGATGAAGCCCCGCGTTGGCGGCCGCAATCATTAGCGCTTCGGCCTGATCAAAGTTGCAGGCGATCAAATAGCGCGCCTGATCTTCGCCAAACAATGTGGGCGTGTCAGCGGCGTCCAGTGTTACGCCGACCCCAGCAGCATCGGCCAACTCGAATGCGGCCAGGGCGAGGCCACCGTCGGACAGGTCGGTGCAGGCTTTGATCATCTCACGATTGTCGCGGATAAACGTGCCGTGAGCTTTCTCGGCTGCCAGATCAACGGTTGGCGCGTCGCCATCGCGGCGGTTGAACACTTCCAGCAGCAGCGCAGATTGCCCCAGATGCCCTGTGGTGGCCCCCAGTACCAGTGCCACATGACCGTCGCGCACATCTTTGCCGATGATCTGGTCGGTGTGGGTCAAAAGACCTACTGCGCCGATGGTGGGCGTGGGCAGAATGCCTTTGCCGTCGGTCTCGTTATAAAGCGATACGTTGCCTGACACGATGGGCATGTCCAGCGCCGACACCGCTTCGCTGATGCCTTTGATGGCACAGACGAACTGGCCCATAATCTCGGGCTTTTCTGGATTGCCAAAGTTCATGTTGTCGGTTGTCGCCAAGGGCAAGGCCCCAACGGCACAAAGGTTGCGGTAGGCTTCGGCGACGGCCTGCTTGCCGCCCTCAAAGGGGTTGGCCTTGACATAGCGCGGCGTCACATCCGAGGTGAAGGCGATTGCCTTGTCAGTGCCGTGCACGCGTACGATGCCCGATCCCAGACCGGGTGTGCGGGCGCTGTCGCCCATGACCATGGTGTCGTATTGTTCGTAGACCCATGCCTTGGAGGCGTAGTTGGGGCTGGCAAGCAGGGCCTGCAGGCCGTCGATCGGATCAATGCCCGGTACGTCCGACAGGGGTTCTGCCGCGGGGGTTTCCACCCAAGGGCGGTCGTATTCGGGGGCGTTGCCAGATAGCGCTTTCAGCGGCAGGTCGGCTTTGATCTCGCCGTGGTGGACGATCAGGAAACGATCTTCGGCGATTGTTTCACCAACGATGGCAAAATCAAGGTCCCATTTGTCGAACACGGCTTTGGCTTCGGCCTCAAGTTCGGGGCGCAAAACCATGAGCATGCGTTCCTGAGATTCCGAGAGCATCATTTCATAGGCGGTCATGGCTGTTTCGCGGGTCGGGACCTTTTCAAGGTCCAGACGCACACCAAGGTTGCCTTTGTCGCCCATTTCCACGGCGGAACAGGTCAGACCCGCTGCACCCATGTCCTGGATCGAGATCACGGCACCGGTGGCCATCAGCTCAAGCGTGGCTTCCATCAGGCGCTTTTCCGTAAAGGGGTCACCAACCTGCACGGTGGGGCGCTTGTCTTCGATGGTGTCATCAAATTCGGCTGAAGCCATTGTCGCACCGCCAACACCGTCGCGGCCGGTTTTGGCCCCAAGGTACACAACAGGCATCCCGACGCCCGAGGCTGCGGAGTAGAAAATCTTGTCCGTATCGGCCAGACCGGCGGCAAATGCGTTCACAAGGCAGTTGCCATCATAGGCGGTGTCAAAACGGACCTCGCCCCCGACAGTTGGCACGCCAAAGCAGTTGCCGTAGCCACCAACGCCTGCGACCACACCATGCACCAACTGGCGCGTCTTGTGGTGATCTGGTGACCCAAAGCTGAGCGAGTTCATCGCCGCAATAGGCCGCGCGCCCATGGTAAAGACATCACGCAAAATGCCACCAACGCCGGTGGCCGCCCCTTGATAGGGTTCGATGTAGGACGGGTGGTTGTGGCTTTCCATCTTGAAAACCAATGCCTGACCGTCGCCAATATCGACGATCCCTGCGTTTTCGCCCGGCCCGCAAATGACCTGTGGCCCTTCGGTGGGTAAGGTGCGCAACCATTTCTTGGAGGATTTGTACGAACAGTGTTCGTTCCACATCGCCGAGAAGATGCCAAGCTCGGTAAAGCTGGGTTCGCGCCCGATGATGTCTAGGATGCGCTGGTATTCATCAGCGTTGATACCGTGGCTGGCGATAAGTTCTTGCGTGATAGCTGGTTCGGTCATGGTGTGGATATCCCCTTGGCAGATATGGCGGTACTCTTAGAGGAAGGCTGACGCGGGGAAAAGGCCAAAGGACATTTGAGCTATGGCCAAAAAAAAGGCCGAGCATGAAGCTCGGCCAAGTCCAACAGGGAGGTATGAAGTGACAGCCCGAGGGCGTCCGTCTTCATGATGCTGAATTAGGCGGCAGTTCTGCCCATTTCAAGGCAGGAATGAGTTTTTTAAGGCATGTCCGCTATGCAATTAATGCATGGCTAACCATTTGCCTTTTCACGTTGCTGTTTACGATGGGTTATTATTTCATCCTGCACAAAGTCTTTGAAGGCTGCGACCCGCTTCGAGGTCCGCAATTCTTCGGGATAGGCGAGGAAGACCGGAACATCTGCCGACTCGGTATCGGGCAACACCTGCACAAGGTCCGGGAAATCCTGTGTCAGATAGTCAGGCAGCACGCCGACCCCCAGATTGTGGATCACCCCCTGAAGTACGCCGAAATAGTTGTTCACCGTCAGCATCGACCGCACGTCGTACATCATTAGCTGCTGGATAAGCTGCAAACCCGCGTTGACCTGATCGCTGTCGGTGTTCTGGCAAATCAGCCGATGCTCTGACATATCCTCCAACCGTTGGGGCGTGCCATGTTCAGCCAGATAGGTCGGAGACGCATAGAGGCACATCTTGATCATCATCAGCTTTTTGCGCACCAGATCGGCCTGCGACGGTTCTTTCATGCGGATGGCGACATCTGCCTCGCGCATGGGCAGGTCAAGAACGCGTTCTTCCAGCATCAGATCGACCTTGAGGTCGGGATATTTTTCGTAAAGCTTGGGCAGACGGGGGGCGAGCCACAAGGTGCCAAAGCCTGTGGTCGTGGTAACGCGCAATTCGCCAAAGATCTCTTCTTCGCTGTCGCGAATGCGTGCAGAGGCCGTATCAAGCCGTTTGGTCATCGCAACGGTGGCATCAAAAAGCAATTCGCCCTGTTCGGTCAGGATCAGCCCGCGCGCATGGCGGTGGAACAGATTTGTGTTCAGCTGTTCTTCTAGGCCACGAATCTGACGACTGACGGCAGATTGCGAAAGATTCAGCTTGTCACCCGCATGCGTCAGGCTGCCGGCGTCCGCGACGGCATGAAAAATTCTGAGCTTGTCCCAATCCATAAGGACTACCTTCTAATGGCGCATGACGATCAGCTTATTTTCTAAGATAATTGTGTTTGCGCTAAATAAATACCTAAAACAACCCTAGGCCTTGCTGCACTGCAACATAATGTCACTCAGCGGTAATCAATAGAGCATGGAATTATTAATAGTTAATCACCTGCCTCTGAAACAAGCGGAACACAACGCTAGACAGGTCAGCTTTTGTGACCTACCGTGGTGCGAACGCAACTGATTGCACGTAGGGGAGAACGCGCCATGGGTACGCAAAAGATTTCTTTGAATGATCGGTTCGACTTGGAAAAGTCCCCCGTTTTGCTGAACGGTACGCAGGCGTTGGTGCGTATGATGATGATGCAAAAGGCGCGTGACCGTGCGGCCGGGCTAAACACTGCGGGCTATGTGACCGGTTATCGCGGGTCGCCGCTGGGTGCCGTTGATTTGCAGATGGAACGCGCAGCCAAACCGTTGGCCGAATATGACGTGTTGTTCGAGGCCGGTTTGAACGAAGATCTGGCCGCGACTGCCCTGTGGGGCACCCAGCAGGCCGAATTGCGCGGCGAAGGGAAATACGACGGCGTCTTTGGTCTATGGTACGGCAAAGGTCCGGGCGTGGACCGTTCGGGCGATGTGATGCGCCACGCCAACATGGCTGGGTCATCCAAGCATGGCGGCGTGCTGATGGCGATGGGGGACGACCACACGGGCGAATCCTCGACCGTGCTGCACCAGTCGGAATGGGCGATGATGGATGCCTATATGCCCATCGTCAGCCCCGCTGGTGTGCAAGAGATTATGGATTATGGTATTTACGGCTGGGCGCTGTCGCGGTTTTCGGGGCTTTGGGTTGGCCTGAAAACGATGAAAGACACGGTTGAGGCGACATCAGTCGTGAATGGCGACCCGCACCGGATGCAGTTGGTCACCCCTGATTTTGACATGCCCGAGGGGGGGCTGAACATCCGCCTGATCGACACGCCGCATCTGCAAGAATCGCGCATGATTGATCACAAACGCTATGCTGCCGAGGCGTTTTCCCATGCTAACAAGATCGACAAACGCATGTGGGGTAAACCCGGTGCCAAGATCGGCTTTGTTGCAGCAGGCAAGAACTGGCTTGATCTGCTGCACGCGATGAGCCTGCTCAACATCGACGAGAACGAGGCAGAACGGCTGGGGATTACGCTTTATAAAGTGGGTCAGACATTCCCGCTGGATATGAAGGGCTTTCATAAATGGGCCGAGGGGCTGGATCTGGTCGTTGTGGTTGAAGAAAAGCGCAAGCTGATCGAGATCCAGATCAAAGAGGCGTTGTTCTCTGATACCCACCGCCGCGTCTATGGCTGGCACAAAGGTGGCGGTGCGGGCATGGAACATGGCGAGGAGTTGTTCCCGACCCGCGCGGCCCTTGACCCGATCTGGATCGCGGAAAAGCTGGGCGGTATCCTGATCGAGGAAGGCCGCAACACGGACGGCATCAAAGCCGGGATGGAAGCAGTGGATACTGCGCGCCGTGCCGACAATGCCGAAGATATCGCCGCGCGTGTGCCATACTTCTGTTCGGGCTGTCCGCATAATTCGTCGACCAAATTGCCCGAAGGCAGCCGTGCCTATGCCGGGATTGGTTGCCACTATATGGTGCAGTGGATGGACCGCGAAACCACCGGCTACACACATATGGGCGGTGAGGGTGCAAACTGGATCGGGGAATCGCACTTCTCGACCCGCGAGCATGTGTTCCAGAACCTTGGTGATGGCACCTATAACCATTCGGGGATTCAGGCGATCCGGGCAGCCGTCGCGGCCAAGACGAACATTACCTATAAAATCCTGTATAATGATGCAGTTGCCATGACCGGCGGCCAGCACAACGAAGGCGATTTGGATGCGCCCCGTATTGTCGCAGAACTGAGCGCGATGGGCGTGAAAAACATCGCAGTGGTTTACGACGAGAAAGAAGATGTGGACCCGACGGCCTTTAAGGGCGTGCCGATGTACGAGCGTGCCGACTTGCAAACGGTGCAGGAGAATTTTACCAAGCACAAAGGCGTCAGTGCGATCGTCTATATCCAGACCTGCGCTGCCGAAAAACGTCGTCGTCGCAAGCGCGGGCTGTTTCCCGACCCCGACAAGCGCGTTTTCATCAATACAGATGTTTGCGAAGGCTGTGGCGATTGCGGTGTGCAGTCCAACTGTGTGTCGATCGTCCCGGCCGAGACGGAATTGGGCCGCAAGCGGGCGATTGATCAATCCTCCTGCAACAAGGACTTTTCCTGCGTCAAAGGGTTTTGCCCGTCTTTCGTAACGCTTGAGGGTGCTAAGATCCGCAAGGACCCGACAACAGAGGTTAAGATCCCTGATCTGCCGATGCCCGCGCTGCCTGCCATCGACGGCACGTTCAATGTCGTGATTACCGGCGTCGGCGGTACAGGCGTTGTGACGATCGGCGCGGTTCTTGCGCAAGCTGCGCAGATCGACGGCAAAGGTGCCGGGATGATGGAAATGGCGGGGCTGGCGCAAAAGGGCGGCGCGGTGCACATTCACTGCCGTCTTGCCAATCGGCCCGAAGACATCAGCGCCATTCGCGTGGCGACAGGCGAGGCTGACGCGCTGATCGGCGGTGATCTGGTGGTGTCTGCGGGTACCAAAACGCTTGGCCTCACGCGCGCTGGGCGTACGGGGGCTGTGGTGAACTCGCATCAGATCATCACGGGCGATTTCACCCGCGATACAGAATTCAAGATGCCGTATGACCGGCTGACCCTCGCGCTTGAGGCGCGGTTGAAGGACGATGTGGCGCTGTTTGATGCCTCTGATCTGGCCAAGGCGACGCTGGGGGATTCGATCTATTCCAACATGATGATCTTTGGCGCGGCGTGGCAAAAGGGGCTGATCCCGCTGTCGCTAGATGCGCTTCAGGACGCGATACGGCTGAATGGCGCTGCGGTTGAACGCAACCTCAAAGCGTTTGAGCTGGGCCGCTGGGCGGTGCTGTATCCGGCCGAGGCCGCACAGGTGACCACGCCCAATCTGGTGCAATTACCCAAAACATTGGACGAAAAGATCAAATTCCGCATGGATCATCTTACGGCCTATCAGGGCAAGGGGCTGGCCAAGCGCTATGCCAAAATGTTGGAACCCATTGCGGATAAAGCGCTAAAGAAAGCGATGGCCTTGGGGTATCAAAAGCTATTGTCTTATAAGGATGAATACGAAGTCGCGCGTCTGTTGAAGACAACACGCGACAAGGTGAATGCCGAATTCGATGGCGATCCCAAGATCACATTTAACCTTGCCCCGCCGATGCTTTCAAAGACCGGTGCCGATGGCCGCCCGATGAAACGCGTCTTTGGCGAATGGCTGGAAACGCCGTTGTCCGTGTTGAAGCGGCTCAAGTTCCTGCGGGGCACGCCGTTCGACCCGTTTGGCCGGACCGAGGAACGCCGGATGGAGCGGGCGCTGATCAAGCAGTACGAATCTGACATGAAAGACGTGCTGCCAAAGCTGACCGACGAAACCCGTGATGCGATCATCGCACTGGCCGAGCTTCCCTTGCAGATCCGTGGCTTTGGCCCGGTCAAACAAGCGAACGAGGCAAAAGCAGCGAAGCGCCGCGAGGAGTTGCTTTCTGTGATCCGCGCAGGGGGGAGTACGACCTTAAAAGCAGCAGAATAGAGGCTGACTGTCACGTGGTTGTCATGAAAACGGCATATGGCAGGTCCGGTACCCAAGAAGGAGCCTGAAATGGGCCAGCCCAAACCCTTTTCTGCGCGTGAAATCAGCTATGCCTATTCGGCCCGTAGCAAGCCGGTCCAGGCATTCATTCGTTTGATGGAGAATTCGACTGGCCGGTTGGGGCTGATCAAGCGGGCGTCGGGTTATGAGCAGGACATGGCGGCCGGCGGGTGTTTTTTCGATGTTATGGTGCAGCGCTATGGGCTGAGCTTGGACGTGGTGGGCGGCAGTCTGGACAGCATTCCTGCGACAGGGCCGGTGATCTTTCTCGCGAACCACCCTTACGGTATTCTGGATGGGCTGATGCTGGGCCATATCATGTCGCGCACGCGGGGTGATTTCAAAATCATGGCGCATTCGGTGTTCAACCGCGCGCCAGACATGAACCGGCACCTGCTGCCGATCAGCTTTGACGCAGACAAGGCGGCGCTTGCCTTGAACCTGCACACGCGCAAAACGGCGCTAGAGTATTTGGGGCAGGGCGGTGCCATTGGCATCTTTCCCGGTGGTACGGTCAGCACCGGTGCGCGACCGTTTTCCAAACCGATGGACCCGGGCTGGCGCAGCTTTACCGCGCGGATGATTGGCAAGTCGCAAGCCGTTGTTGTACCGATCTATTTCGACGGCCACACCAGCCGCCTGTTCCAGATTGCCAGCCATCTGCACAGCAGTCTGCGCATGGGCTTGCTGATCAAAGAGTTCCGCAAACGTGTCGATACGCCGGTGCGTGTTGTGATTGGTGAACCTATCGGCAGAAACGTGCTGAACCCTTTTGCCAAAGACGCAAAAGCGATGATGGATTTCCTGCGCAAAGCCACGTATGAGTTGTCACCAGACCCCGCGCGATCGTTTGATCTGGGGTTCGAATTTGAAGATCGGCATCGTGCCGACAGGTGATGGCGAGCAGACATGGCAGTTGGTATTTTCGATTCGGGCCTAGGCGGGCTGACCGTCTGGAACGCGGTGCAAGCGCAACTGCCCGACGTGGATTTCGTCTATTTGGCCGACAGCGCCCATGCGCCTTATGGTGTGCGCACAGCGGATGATATCTATAATCTGACCGTGGCTGCGACCCAGCGGCTGTTCGACGCGGGCTGCGATCTGGTGATCTTGGCTTGCAACACGGCATCGGCGGCTGCGTTGCGGCGCATGCAGGAATCCTGGGTGCCTTCGGACAAGCGTGTTTTGGGCGTGTTTGTCCCCCTGATCGAGGCAATGACCGAACGGCAGTGGGGCGATAATTCCCCCCCGCGCGAAGTTGATCTGAAACATGTCGCCTTGTTTGCCACGCCAGCCACGGTGGCCAGCCGCGCGTTTCAGCGTGAACTGGCGTTCCGCGCCATTGGCGTTGATGTCGAAGCACAGGCCTGCGGCGGCGTCGTGGATGCGATCGAAGACGGTGATTTCATTCTGGCCGAAGCTTTGGTGCGTAGCCACGTGGATGCACTGAAGCGCAAAATGCCACATCCGCACGCTGCGATTTTGGGCTGCACGCATTATCCGCTGATGCTGGAAACATTTCAGGATGCGCTTGGGCCAGATGTTAAGGTGTTCAGCCAAGCCAACCTTGTGGCACATAGTCTGGGTGATTATCTGAAACGTCATCCCAATATGATCGGCACGGGCGACGCGGCATTCCTGACCACGGGCGACCCCAAAACTGTCAGCAGCAGGGCCACGCAATTCTTGCGACGACCGCTGACATTTCAGGCCGCGTAACACCCCCTAATACTTTTCCAAACGGAACCCGACACAATGTATAATATCGCAATTCTTGGTGCCTCTGGCTATACCGGCGCTGAACTGATCCGGCTGATTGCCAACCATTCTTCAATGCAGATCAAAGCCTTGGGTGCCAATTCAAAGGCCGGACAAACCATGGCTCAGGTGTTCCCGCATTTGCGTCATCTGAACCTGCCGGCCCTCGTTTTGATCGAGGATATTGATTTCTCTCAGATTGATCTGTGCTTTTGTGCCTTGCCGCACAAGACCAGCCAAGAGGTGATCGCCGCACTGCCGAAAGATCTGAAAATCGTGGACCTGTCCGCTGATTTCCGGCTGCGTGACCCCGAGGAATATACCAAGTGGTACGGCAACCCCCATGCCGCGTTGGAGCAGCAAAAAGAGGCGGTTTACGGGCTGACCGAATTTTACCGCGAAGACATCAAAAATGCGCGGCTTGTGGCCGGAACGGGCTGCAACGCGGCAACGGGTCAGTTTGCTTTGCGTCCCTTGATTGAAAAGGGTGTGATTGATCTGGATGATATCATCCTGGATCTGAAATGCGCTGTGTCCGGTGCGGGTCGGTCGCTCAAGGAAAACCTGCTGCATGCGGAATTGTCCGAAGGGTATCACGCGTATGCCATCGGCGGTACGCATCGGCATCTGGGCGAGTTCGATCAAGAGTTTTCTGCCATCGCAGGCCGTCCGGTCAAAGTGCAGTTCACCCCGCATCTGATCCCTGCCAACCGCGGTATTCTGGCGACCGTCTATGTTAAAGGCGATGCGCAGGTGATCCATGATACGTTTATGGCAGCCTATGCCGCCGAGCCGTTCATCGAAGTGCTACCCATGGGCGAGGCCCCCAGCACGCGGCACATTCGCGGGTCGAACTTTTGTCACATCGGTGTGGTCGCGGACCGGATCGAAGGGCGCGCAATTGTAATTGCCACTTTGGACAACCTCACCAAGGGTTCAAGCGGGCAGGCGTTGCAAAATGCCAATCTGATGTTAGATATTGAAGAGACAGAGGGGCTGATGATGGCCCCGCTATTCCCTTGAGGGCGCATGAAAAGTCTGAAGAAGCAACGTCGTATTCAAGTGATCGCAGTGGCGGTGGTGGCTTTGACGCTGTCGACTGCCCTGATTGGCTATGCCATGCGCGATGGCATCAATTTTTTCCGCGCCCCGAGTCAGGTGATCGCTGAGCCACCCGGCCCGAACGAGGTATTTCGCATCGGTGGTCTGGTGGCTGAAGGGTCATTAGTGCGCGGGGACGGCAAGACAATTCGCTTTTCGGTGACTGATGGTGGGGCGGTGATACCGGCGACATATACCGGGGTGTTGCCCGATCTATTCGAGGAAAATCAAGGGGTAGTGGGCACCGGCCGTTACATTAACGGTGTCTTTGAAGCTACTGAAATTCTTGCAAAACATGACGAAAACTACATGCCCACCGAAGTCGTCGATGCGCTAAAGGCGCAAGGGCTTTACGTGGAACCCGAAAGCTAGGACCGCGCGGTCGGATCGTGCAGCGTTAACCTATTAATGGACATTCTTGCCGTGATGAAACGAGCAAGAGGCAGGTTACATGCAGTCCGTAAGAGACATTGCCAAATCCATTGTCGCCCGCGAAGGCGGCTTTGTGAACGACCCTGATGATCCGGGCGGTGCCACCAATTTTGGCGTCACAATCCACACCATGCGACGCCTTGGGCTTGACCTGAATAGCGACGGTGCAGTGGATGTGCGCGATGTGCACCAGTTGACCCAATCAGACGCGGTAGAGATATTTATCCAGCATTATTTCGAGGCACCGCGGATCTCTGGTTTGCCTCAGGCACTCCAAGCCAGTGTGTTCGATATGTATGTGAATGCAGGGGCGAATGCGGTTAAAATCCTGCAACAGCTTTTGCGCGATATGGGGTTCGACGTGGTTGTGGATGGGGCCTTGGGGCCGCAAAGCTTTGCCGCAGTACAAGCGGCCTATGTCAAAGCCCCCCAACAGATGGTCGATGCCTATGGGATCGCGCGGCGCAATTACTATTTCCGCCTTGCTGATCGTCGCGCTGCCAGCCGCAAATATGCGCGCACCAAGGCAGGTGGGAAGGGCGGTTGGATCACACGCGCGGAAGAATTCATCGCGCCGAAATATCACCTGAACCAAGAGGATTTCAGCAAGAGGGTGGCGTCATGGGGTTAATTGATAAACTCATCGGACTTGTGTTCGGCAATGGTGGCAGCATGGTGCGCGACACCGTTGAGGTGTTCCGCGAGAACGCGGAAAGCGGCGCGCAGCGGTCCGCGGCGGCGCAAGACCAAGCGATGTCGCAGTTCGGTGCGGAATTTACAGTTGACCGACAAGGCGCGTTTGATCGGTTTATGGATGGCGTTAACCGATTGCCGCGCCCCGCACTTGCCCTTGGCACGTTGGGTCTGTTTGTCGCGGCGATGGTGGACCCAATCTGGTTCGCGGCGCGCATGCAAGGCATCGCGCTGGTGCCTGAGCCGCTTTGGTGGTTGCTGGGGGTGATCGTGTCGTTCTATTTTGGTGCACGCCATCAGGTGAAAACCCAGGAATTCCAACGCTCTATCGTCCGCACGATCTCTCAGGTGCCGCAGGTGGTGGACAATATGCGCAGCCTGAAATTCCTGCGCCACGATTCGGTCGAGGTGGCCGCGACAGGGCCGGATGCGACCCTTTCATTGGCCACTATACAGACCGCCGAGAATGCGGCGCTTGAAGATTGGCGCAAAGCGGGAGCCTGACTGCGACTCTTTGCAGCGCGAACCGGCCTAAATTGGGCGTGAATAGACATGGCTTAGGGCGCAAACGCGCCCTATACTTGCAATATGATTACAGAACTCGGACATTTCGCCCTTATCCTCGCCTTTGGCGTCGCCATCGTACAGACGGTTGTGCCCTTGATAGGTGCCTATAAACGCTGGCCCGGTTGGATGGCGGTGGCCGAACCTGCGGCGGGGGCGCAATTTGCCCTAACCGGATTCGCATTTCTGGCCTTGATGTGGGCGTTTGTGACATCTGATTTCTCGCTTCGGTTGGTGGTGCTGAACAGCCATTCGATGAAGCCGATGCTGTATAAAATAAGCGGGACCTGGGGCAACCATGAAGGGTCGATGCTGCTCTGGGTGCTGATTGTGTCCTTGTTTGGCGCGACGGCTGCATGGTTTGGCGGCAACTTGCCGCAGACATTGCGCGCACGGGTGTTGGCAGTCCAAGCGGCAATCGGCGTGGCGTTTTTCGCCTTTATTCTGTTCACATCGAACCCGTTTTTGCGCCTTGCCGTGCCGCCGTTCGACGGGCAGGATTTGAATCCGCTGTTGCAGGACCCCGGTTTAGCCTTCCACCCGCCATTTCTGTATTTGGGCTATGTCGGCCTTTCGATGACGTTCAGTTTTGCGGTCGCCGCCCTGATCGAAGGGCGCGTCGACGCCGCATGGGGCCGCTGGGTACGTCCGTGGACGCTGGCGGCCTGGATTTTCCTGACCATCGGCATCGCGTTGGGCTCTTGGTGGGCCTATTACGAATTGGGTTGGGGCGGGTTTTGGTTTTGGGATCCGGTCGAAAACGCGTCGTTCATGCCATGGCTTTTGGCGGCTGCACTGCTGCATTCCGCCATTGTCGTCGAAAAGCGCGAAAGCCTGAAAAGCTGGACCATCCTGCTGGCAATTCTCGCCTTCGGTTTTTCATTGATCGGCACATTTATCGTCCGCTCGGGCCTGCTGACCTCCGTACACGCATTTGCCAATGACCCCGAACGTGGCGTGTTCATTTTGATGATCATGGCGTTCTTTATGGGCGGGGCGTTGATCCTGTTCGCCGTGCGTGCCTCCGCTCTCGAGGCGAAAGGTGTGTTCAGCATGGTCAGCCGCGAATCGGCGCTGTTGTTGAACAATGTCCTGCTGGCCGTAGCCTGTTTCGTCGTCTTTACGGGCACCATGTGGCCGCTGCTGGCCGAGATGTTCTTTGACCGTAAGCTGAGCGTTGGACCGCCCTTTTTCGATGCGGCGTTCACACCTTTCATGGTTCTGTTGGGCCTCGTTTTGCCCATTGGGTCCGCGATGCCGTGGAAACGCGCATATCTTGGTCGGGCGTTGAAACCGCTGCGCTATGTGTTTGTGCTGGCGATTGCAGTGGGCGGGCTGGCCTTTGCCATCCAAAGCGGGCGCAGTTTGCTGGGGCCGATTGGCCTGTTTCTGGGCGCTTGGATTGTGATGGGCACCGTGGTTGATCTGTGGGGGCGCACAGGGCGCAGCGGCGGGCGTATGGCCCGTTTGACGCGCCTGCCAAGGGCTGATTGGGGCAAGATGGTGGCCCATGCCGGGCTTGGGGTGACGATGGCAGGCATCGCCGGTCTTACCGCCTGGAGCATCGATGACATCCGTGCCGTGCAACTGGGCGAAGCCTATGAGGTCGGAAACTATACCATCCAGTTGGACAAGGTTGAGCGCCTTCAGGGGCCCAACTATGTGGCGACCATGGGCAGTGTGACCTTGCTGCGCGACGGGCAGGAGATCTCGCAATTACGACCGGAAAAACGCTTTTACCCGGTGGCGCAGATGCCCACGACCGAAGCGGCCATCGACTATAATTTGGCCCGCGACGTTTATGTCGTCATTGGCGACGAACAAGACGATGGCGGCTGGGTGATCCGGACCTACATCAAACCCATGACAAACTGGATTTGGATCGGCTGCGCGTTGATGGCCTTGGGCGGCTTGCTAAGCCTGACGGACAGGCGATTTCGTGTGGCTGCCGGTGCGGCCAAGGCCCCCAGAACGGTACCTGCAGAATGAGGGTGCTAGTTCTGGCATTGATGCTGCTTGTCACGCCAGCGTGGGCGGTGCAGCCCGATGAAATGTTGGCGGACCCGGCACTTGAACAGCGCGCCCGCGAATTGTCCAAGGGTCTGCGCTGTCTGGTTTGCCGCAACGAAAGCATCGACGAAAGTAATGCCAGCCTTGCCCGTGATCTGCGTATTTTGCTGCGCGACCGGTTGCTGGCTGGCGATAGCGACGCCGAGGCGGTGGAATTCATCGTCGCGCGCTACGGCGAATATGTGCTGCTGAATCCGCCTGTGTCAGGCTCGACCTGGCTGCTTTGGGGGGCAGGCCCTCTGATGCTGCTTCTCGCTGGCGGTTTGGGGTATGGCTATTTGCGGGGCCGTGCATCGGCCCCTGCGCCAGATCAAACCCCGCTGAGCGCGGAAGAAAAGGCGCGGCTGGACGATATTCTGAAAGGATAACGCGGGGTTTCGCTGGCCCTGACCCGACAGTCGGATACACTGCGGCCAAATCGCAGATAGGATCCGACCCATGGACTACCAAACACTTACATTTGACGTGACCGACGGCTTGGCTGTGGTGACGTTGAATCGCCCCGACAAAATGAACGCATTGACCACACAAATGCGCGCCGAGATCGAACATGCCTTTACCCAAGGCGGCAAATTAGCGCGCTGTGTGGTGATCACAGGGGCGGGGCGGGCATTTTGCTCGGGTCAGGATCTGGGCGACGGCGGCACAGCAGCGGCGATGGACCTTGAGCGTACCTTGCGCGACGAATACGCACCGATGCTGCGGGCGATCACCAATTGTCCGGTGCCCACGATTGCTGCGGTCAATGGGGCGGCAGCGGGGGCGGGGGCCAATCTGGCACTGGCCACAGATGTGGTTTTCGCGACCGAATCCGCCTACTTTCTTCAGGCCTTTACCCGAATTGGCCTGATACCTGATGCCGGTGGCACCTATACGCTGCCGCGCCAGATGGGCATGGCCAAGGCGATGGGGGCCGCACTGTTCGCCGACAAGATCAGCGCCCGGCAGGCAGATGACTGGGGGATGATCTGGGAGGCGGTGCCAGACGCGGGCTTTGACGCACATTGGCGGAGCAAGGCCGCGCAACTAGCAAATGGCCCCACAGCGGCCTATGCGGCGGCGAAAACAGCAATTCGCGGCACTTGGGACAATTCATTCGAGGATCAATTGTCACTTGAAGCGCGTGAGCAGGGAAAATGTGGCCAGTCGCGCGATTTCAAGGAAGGTGTGATTGCCTTCATGCAAAAACGCCCCGCGACTTTTGAGGGGCGTTGACAGCGGCTGGGACGGGCGTCGTTAGACTGATCGCTCTACCAGCAGTACATCATCGGGGTTCAGGATCGGGCGCGACGCGCTGGCGACCACGGCGACGGCAATACCATCTGCTAATACCGTGTGCACGGAGCCCGAGACGTGCTTTATCGTGATGTGCGGCGGTCTTTGCCCCTTGTCATAGACAACGGCAATCTGGTCGCAATTGTGTAGCGTATCATGGACCAGTGACCCCAGGGGGCATGTTTGCTGCAGGGCATCTTTCGATGCAAAGCTGGTGGCATTGTCCCATTGCAGCCTGGCCGGAGGCGCCGAAGTTGCCATTGCTGATCCCCTCTTGTCGTTACCCGCATGACGCAGTCCTTGGGCGCGATGGTCTTTCGCAAGACCTGCAGCAGGAAAACACCATCTATTAACCTTATGTTTGGGCGGTTAATCCGCATGGGTCAATACTGTTTGCTGATTGTGTAACCGGGGGAAACAAAGCCGTACAAAAGCCTTATTTCACCATGTTTGGTTTCGAAAATACCCAAAGTCGGTCGAAACAATTTTAGCGTTTCATCAGCTTTGAACACAAAGCAGTCGGGGGTGATGATTCCGCTTTCTTGAAGGTGCCTTGCGGGTCTAGGGGACGATTGAATTTGTACCTGACCACGAAAAAAGCCCCGCAAAATGGCGGGGCTTTTTTTGTCTTGTGATGCGTATTAACGCTTTTCGATATCGACGTAGTCGCGGCTGGTTTCACCCAGATACAGTTGACGCGGACGACCGATTTTCAGCTGTGGATCGCTGATCTGTTCTTTCCACTGCGAAATCCAGCCGACAGTGCGCGCCAAGGCAAAGATTGGCGTGAACATTGACGTCGGGAACCCCATCGCTTCTAGAATAATGCCCGAATAGAAATCGACGTTCGGGAACAGCTTTTTGTCAGCGAAATACGGATCCTCAAGCGCCTGTCTCTCAAGCTCTTTTGCAACCTGTAGGATCGGGTTGTTTTCGACGCCCAACAGTTCCAGCACTTCGTCGGCGCTTTCTTTCATGACGGTCGCGCGCGGATCGAAGTTTTTGTAAACGCGGTGTCCAAAGCCCATCAGGCGGAACGGATCGTTCTTGTCCTTGGCGCGGGCGATGAATTCTGGAATGCGGTCCGGTGTGCCAATTTCCTTGAGCATCTCAAGGCAGGCCTGGTTTGCACCACCGTGGGCAGGGCCCCAAAGGCAGGCAATGCCAGCCGCGATACATGCAAACGGATTCGCACCAGAAGACGACGCCAGACGTACAGTAGAGGTCGAGGCGTTTTGTTCATGATCCGCGTGCAACGTAAAGATGCGGTCCATCGCGCGGGCCAGAATCGGATCGACTACGTATTCTTCTGCAGGAACGGCAAAACACATCCGCAGGAAGTTACCGGCATAGTCCACGTCATTGCGCGGATAAACGAAGGGCTGACCGATCGTGTATTTATACGCCATTGCCGCAATTGTCGGCATTTTAGCGATCAAACGGATTGTGGCAACCTCGCGCTGATGCGCGTCGTTGATGTCGGTGCTGTCGTGATAGAATGCAGACATCGCGCCCACGACACCGACCATAATCGCCATCGGGTGTGCGTCCCGGCGGAAACCCCGGAAAAAGTTGATCATCTGTTCGTGAATCATGGTGTGGTTGGTCACCAGATTTTCAAACTCTTCCAATTCTTTCGGGGAAGGCAGATTGCCGTAAAGCAGCAGGTAACATACCTCGAGGTAATGGGATTTACCTGCCAGCTGGTCAATCGGATAGCCACGGTGCAGCAACACACCTTCGTCGCCGTCGATGAAAGTGATCGTGCTGTCGCAAGCCGCCGTCGAGGTAAAGCCAGGGTCGTAGGTAAACACGTTCGCCTGTGCGTAAAGCTTGCGGATATCCATCACATCCGGACCTTCGGTCGGTGAATAAATGGGCAATTCAAAGCTGTTGCCATCAATGGTCAACGTTGCGGATTTAGTACTCTCGGCCATGAAGTCCCTCTCTGTCATATGTGGTGCACGTTCTGGCACCTTCCGACCTGGACCTGAATTGATCCACGTCTCGTGTTATCTCGCGCTTTCTTGAGATTTGCTTAAACAATCTTCAAATAGCGGCGTCTTTCAGTCGGGCAAGGCTTTCCTCTCGGCCCAGCACCAGCATCATATCGAATACTGATGGGGTCGCGGCCCGTCCGGCAAGGGCCGCGCGCAGCGGTCCTGCCAATTTGCCAAATTTGGTATCATGTTCGGCGGCAAAGCCGTTCAGCGTCTCTTCCAGCGTTTCTTTGGTCCAACTAACATTTTGCAACTGCGGCGTCAATTCGGACAGTATACTACGGGATACATCGTCGAGATGTTTCACCGCTTTCTCGTCGGGCTGAATGGGGCGCGCATCCAATATAAACGAAGCTTTTTCAAGAAGTTCTGGGAATTTCTTCGCGCGATCCTTGAGGCAGTACATGGCACGTTCCAACCCCTGCGCCTGATCTGACGTTAGGGCAGGAAGGCCAGCTGCGTTCAAATAATCCTCAATCTCATGCCGCAGCGCGGCATCATCGCTGGCGGCAATGTGCTGCCCACAGATGTTTTCAAGCTTTTTGAGGTCAAACTGCGCAGGGCTTTTGCGAATTCCATCTAAATCGAACCATTCTTGTGCCTGCGCGTCGGAAAAGAATTCGTCATCGCCATGGCTCCAGCCCAAGCGGGCCAGATAATTGCGCATACCGGCAGCGGGATAGCCCATCGCCTGATATTCCTGCGCGCCCAAAGCGCCGTGCCGTTTTGATAGTTTTTTGCCGTCTGACCCGTGGATCAGCGGTATATGCGCCCAAACCGGCACGTCCCAACCCATCGCTGTATAAATCATCATCTGACGTGCGGCATTATTGAGGTGGTCATCGCCACGGATCACATGGGTCACGCCCATATCATGGTCATCAACAACAACAGCCAACATATACACAGGCGTACCATCGGAACGTAACAGAACCATGTCGTCCAGCTGGTCATTGCCGATTCTCACATCACCCTGCACGCGGTCTTGGATGATCGTTTCGCCGCTTTGGGGGGCCTTGATGCGCACCACATAGGGCGCGTCAGGATGGGTCGCAGGGTCAGCATCGCGCCACGGCGAATGATACAGCGTGCTGCGGCCTTCGGCCTTGGCTGTATCGCGGAATTCGGCGATCTCTTCCTGGCTGGCAAAGCACTTATAGGCCTTGCCGGCGGCAAGCAATTCCAGCGCGACCTCGGCGTGGCGGGGCGCGTTGTCGAACTGGCTGACGATGCCGCCATCATGGTCCAGACCCAGCCACGCCATGCCTTGCAAGATCGCTTCGGTGGCTTCGGGGGTGTGGCGGGCGCGGTCGGTGTCTTCGATGCGCAGCAGGAATTTCCCGCCGCGACCGCGCGCATAAAGCCAGTTGAACAGCGCCGTGCGCGCCCCACCAATATGCAAATATCCAGTCGGAGACGGGGCGAAACGGGTGACCACAGGCGTTGTCATAAAACAGGCGTCCTTTCAGAAAACAGCATTGGCACGCCCTGAAGCGGGGGCCGTTTATCATTTGCTAACCATCTTGCGGGTAGCGTTAACGCCTATCTATCCAGTGCGGGGATCGGGGGCAAGTATGGGCCTGTTTCAAGGTCTTGCGCAGATGATGCAGCGGCAGCGTGGGCATCTGTTTGGCTGGGTGCCTGTGCTGCTGGCGTGCGGCATCGGGTTGTATTTTTCGCTTCGGCTTGAACCGGCTTTGATCTGGCTCGGGGTGGTTGCCTCTGTGGCTGCGGGCCTGATCGTGGCGGCACGGTTTGCGCCTGAACCACTGTCGCCGGTGATACTGGCGCTAGCGCTGTTGCTGATCGGCTTTGATCTTGCCGCGTGGCGCGCCCATAGCGTGGCCAGTCCTGTTCTGGGTTGGCGCTATTATGGCAGCGTCGAGGGGCGCATCGTTGCCATCGACCGCAGTCAGTCCGATGCCCTGCGTCTGACGCTGGACCACGTGATCCTTGACCGCGTGTCCACGCGCCGCACCCCGGGTCGTGTGCGCATCTCGCTGCACGGGGACCAGACCCACAGCATTGTGCCAGAGCCGGGATTGCGCGTGATGACCACCGGTCACCTGTCGCCGCCAAGCGGGGCCGTCGAACCGGGGGGCTTTGACTTTCAACGCCATGCATGGTTCGCGCGTCTGGGGGCTGTGGGCTATACCCGCACGCCGCTTTTGGGGGTGGCCGAGGCATCGGACGGGCAGGCGGGACTGGCGGTTTTCCGGCTGCGCATGGCGGCATCGGCGCGCATTCAAGACACGCTGCCCGGTGATATCGGCGGCTTTGCCACTGCGATCACCACAGGGGACCGCAGTGCCATCAGCCAGACGGCGTTGTATAACCTGCGGGCCAGTAACCTTGCGCATTTGCTGGCGATTTCGGGTCTGCACATGGGGCTGCTGTGTGCGGTGGTGTTTGGCACGCTGCGGGTTCTGCTGTGCCTTGTGCCATGGATCGCTCTGCGCTGGCCAACGCGCAGCATTGCTGCAGCCGGTGCCTTGGTTGTGGCGTCGGGTTATTTGGCGTTGTCGGGGGGGAATGTCGCGACGGAACGCGCGTTTATCATGGTGTCGGTTGCCTTGGGGGCGCTGATGTTGGATCGGCGCGCACTTAGTTTGCGTGCTGTGGCCATTGCCGCGACGATCGTGTTGGTCCTGCGGCCCGAGGCCCTGATGGGGCCGGGCTTTCAGATGTCTTTTGCCGCGACCACGGCGTTGGTCGCTGTGTTTGGATGGCTGCGAAATGTTAATCTGACCTTTGGGCAAAAATGGCTGGCACCGGTGGTGGGCACGTTCATTTCCTCGGCCATTGCGGGGCTGTTCACCGCGCCGGTGGGGGCGGCGCATTTCAATACGATTGCGCATTTCGGGCTGGTTGCGAACTTGGCATCGGTGCCGCTGATGGGGATCATGATCATGCCAGCGGCTGTTGCGGCGTTGGTGTTGTCGCCTTTGGGATTTGATCCGGCGGCCCTTTGGGTGATGGGGGTCGGCCTGCGCTGGATCTTGGCAGTTGCTGCCTTTGTCTCTGATATTGATGGTGCCAAAGGGTTCGTTAAAGGGCCGGGGCCGTGGGTGCTGCCCCTGTTGGCATTGGGTTTCTTGTGGCTGTTGCTGTGGCAGGGGCGGCTGCGTTTTGCGGGGCTTGTGGCTGTGTTGGCGGGATTTTTCCTGTGGCACGGGGCCGCGCGCCCGGTGCTGTTGATCGCAGATACGGGCGGCATTGTAGGGGTGATGACGCCTCAAGGCCGCGCGCTAAGCAAACCCAAGGGGGCGGGGTTTATTGCCCTGAATTGGTTGGAAAATGATGGCGATGGTGCGGATCAGCCCACCGCTGCGGCCAGATGGGACGGCGCAATGACAGTGGCTGGTCACGAGATCATTCATCTGTCGGGCAAACGGGCCTTGGCGGCGTTTGGTCGCTGCCGGTCTGGCCAGATTATTGTGACCTCGGTCAAGGTCGAAGAGGATCTGGGGCCCTGTACCCTGTTTGACCCTATCAGCCTGCGCGAAACCGGCGCTGTTGCGATCTCTGTGGTCGACGGCCAGATTAAGACGCAAACCGCGCGCCAGATGGCAGGCGCGCGGCTTTGGACCAATTGGCCTGATCGCAAAGATTAGTATGTCCGGATCAACCCGACCAAACGGCCTTGGACTTTGACCTTGTCGGCGGGGAAAACCCGCGTCTCGTAGGCAGGGTTCGCGGCTTCCAATGCGATGGACGTGCCGTGGCGTTTGAAGGTTTTCAACGTTGCTTCGTGGTCTTCGACCAAGGCCACCACGATATCGCCATTCTCGGCCACGGATGTCTCGCGGATCACAACGACATCGCCGTCGTTGATGCCGGCGTCGATCATGGAATCGCCTTTGACTTCAAGAGCATAGTGTTCACCGCTGCCGCTGACCATGTTGCCGGGCACAGCGACCGAATGGGTCATGGTCGAGATCGCCTCGATCGGGACACCGGCAGCGATACGGCCCATCATAGGGATTTCAAATGACGCATTGGACACGGATTGTGCGGCGGCAGGCGGGGGCATGTCAGGCCGGTCACCATCAATCACGCGGGGCGTAAAGCCCGAACCCGGCAAGCCGCCCATGCTGTCGGGCAGTTTCACCACCTCGATCGCGCGGGCGCGGTGGGCCAGACGGCGGATAAATCCGCGTTCCTCAAGCGCTGTAATCAGACGGTGAATGCCGGATTTTGACCGCAGGTCCAACGCTTCTTTCATCTCGTCAAAGCTGGGCGGGACACCATCACGCTGCACGCGCTTGTGAATGAAAGCCAGCAAGTCGAGTTGTTTCTTCGTCAGCATCCGAACATCCCCTGAGATTATGGTTTGGGTTTGTTCTAGGGATGTTCTTGTTTTGTGTCAACTCTTACAGGATGATGCAATCGACCATTTCACCGCTGCGACGCGGCACATCTTGGGGCGGCCGGATCATCAGAACGTCGGCTTGGGCGAGGACGCTCAGCAGTGAACTGTCCTGATTACCCTCGGGCAGGACGGTGCCATCTATGACAGTGGCGCGCATGTAATGGGCGCGCGGTCCCCCTTGCGGCAGATCGCAGGCCAGCGGCATCGGGGTGCGTGGCGCGGCTTGTGCGGGCAGCCCCAACATTTTGCGGATCACGGGGGCCACGAAAATCACGCCGCAGACCATGGCAGACACCGGATTGCCCGGCAGGCCGATCATCGGCACATCGCGCAGACGCCCCGCCATCAGCGGCTTGCCGGGGCGCATGGCGACTTTGTAAAAAGACTGTTCCATTCCCAGTTCAGCGGCGACCGGGGCCACAAGATCATGATCCCCGACAGATGCGCCGCCGATGGTGATGATCAAATCAGCGGTTTGCGCGATCTTGAACGCTTGGGTCAGGGACGGCACCGTGTCGCGTGCAATCGGGATCATCCGGCAGCGCGCACCGATCTGTTCCAGCAATGCGGCAAGGCCAAAACTGTTTGACGCGATGATCTGATCGGGGCCCGGCGCTTCGCCCGGTTGGACCAGTTCATCCCCCGTAGCGATGATCGCGACCTGTGGTTTGATGTGAACGCAAACCTCGGCGATGTTCATCGCAGCAAGCAAGGCAATATCGGCAGGACGCAGGACACGGGGGGCCTGCATCACATCGCCAGCTTTGAAATCCCCCCCCGACGGGCGGATATTGTCTTTGCCATCAATGTCATGGCCCAGCATGATCAGATCGCCGCGGCGCGTCGTGTCTTCTTGGATCACGACGAAATCAGCACCTTCGGGGATCGGTGCGCCGGTAAAGATGCGCACGGCCTGACCGGCTTTGACGACCCCGTCAAAGCGGTGGCCAGCCGCTGCTTCGCCGATAACCTTGAACATGGCGTCGGGTTCGACCTCGGCACGGTGCAAGGCATAGCCGTCCATCGATGACGCAGCAAAAGGCGGTTGTGTACGACTTGCGGTGACGTCTTGCGCAAGAACGCGCCCCGCCGCTTGGCGTAATGGGACCCGTTCGGTCTTGGTGGCTGCGACAAGGTCGAACAGATGTGACAGGGCGTCGTCGACTGAAATCATGGGGTTACCTCTGCTGCGATTTGGGCTTTTTCCCAGTCTTCATATGTTTGGCCTGAAACAGAGTGCTTCCAAGCAGTCCGCCCGTTAATCGAGCGGCCAGTAATTACCGCACCCGCAGCGCTTGGGCTTGAGAAGGCAAAGTCTTTTTGGAAGACGGCAAAGTTATCTTGATTGACCATCGTTCCATTCTCGACAAGCTCTTCGTATAGTTTTCGATAGTTTTGGGCGGCATTGGGGACACCGACCCATTGATCACGCGCCCGCGCCCCAGCCTGCACAACCCACTCGCCATCGCGCAAGACTGCTTCGGCATAGAGATCATGTCTGGGTGTTCGTAATATGAATTTTTCATCAGTCGAATCCGTCGGACTTGCCACGACGTCAGGTGTTTTCGGCACACTGCGCGCCTTGTTCAAAAACATATCGACCCGGATCGCCGGCAACACAATCCCGAGGGTTTCCAGAAAGCTTTCCATATTCGCCTGCGCAGCTTCGCTTAGGCTGCTGCGGGGCGGGGTATTTCCGTTTTCCAAGGGCATCGACCCGATCTGGCGCGCAATCTCGACCAGACGGCTTTCGAGATATTTGACGTGGGCCTTGTGCAGCAAATCGCCGGTCGTGCTGATGCACACGGCGCTGTCCCACCAATCCCTGTTCGCGATATGGCCGCGCAGACGGTCAGCCACATTCTCGGCCTCTCCGATATAGGCCAAGGGGGTGCCATCGCGTTCGCCGATCAGCACATAGACGCCGGTGTGCTGTGTTTCGGGACGGCGCAACGCTTCGCGAAACTTGGTGCGGGGAAACCGCAAGACATGGCCAGTCCAGTTGAAAACCTCGGCGGTCAACATGCCATCGGGCAGCCCATCGATAAAGAAAAGCTCAAGGGACCGAGCGTCCATGGTCAGCTTGCCTCGTATCGGCCCGATTTGCCGCCGTCTTTCAGCATGACGCGCAGGCCGCCGATTTCCATGGCCTTATCGACGGCCTTGGCCATGTCATACACGGTCAGTGCGGCAACAGAGGCGGCGGTCAATGCCTCCATCTCGACGCCGGTCTGGCCGGTGGTTTTCACGGTCGCCTCGATCCGGATGCCCGGCAAGTCGGCATCGGGGGTCAATTCAATCGACACTTTGGTGATCGGCAAAGGGTGGCACAAAGGGATCAGATCAGCGGTACGTTTCGCCGCCATAATCCCGGCAAGGCGTGCAACACCCAAGACATCACCCTTTTTTGCGCGACCCTCAGTAATAATATCAAAGGTTTCGCGCTGCATCTTAATGTAGTTTTCTGCCGTGGCGATCCGTGATGTGACAGCCTTGTCTGACACATCGACCATATGCGCGTCGCCCTTGCCGTCAAAATGCGTCAGCGTCATTTACAGACCTCCCGGGCGCAGCGGGTTGGCAAGCAG
>NZ_JBFEKM010000019.1:0-35839 GCF_041552635.1 Sulfitobacter sp. | reverse complement strand
GGCCTGAATCATCTATACGCAACAACACTTTCAAAAAGGGGACTTCGATGCCCAATGAAGAATGGGGAACCAAGCGCCTGTGCCCCACAACGGGCAAGCGGTTCTACGACCTGAACAAAAACCCGATCATCAGCCCCTATAGCGGCGAAGTGGTCGAGGTGGATAATTCAAAATCCCGCATGATCGCCGCCGATGCCGAAGACGCCGTGACAGCAAAAGCCAAAAAGGCCGATGTTGACGAGGACGAGGTATTGGATGACGACGACGTAGATGTGGATCTGGATGACGATATTCTGGACGACGACGATGACGACGATGATACTGTTCCATTGGAAGAAATCGTCGATGTCGCCGCGAATGACGACGACTGATTGATCTTTCCGAAGGCGGGAGTGGATTTTCCTCTTGATCCCGCCTTCGCTTGCGCCTATTCAGCGGCGCATCGGCCTTCCCAAGGTCGACACACTACCCGGATCATTGATCCACGATGGGGCCTTAGCTCAGCTGGGAGAGCGCCTGCATGGCATGCAGGAGGTCAGCGGTTCGATCCCGCTAGGCTCCACCATCACCCTTTCTTTACATGCAATATAGTGATGGCACACCCAACCGCGGGCTTACACTGCCGTGCCTACACTGCAACACCTCTTTGAAGTGGCCTTCAGCGCAGGAAAAAGCAGACACGCCCGTCGGCGTCTTAACCCCCGATTATCGTGACCGCACCCATTGCGGCACATTTTCGTGAGCGATACTAGGCGACTGGTCTATTACTGCCTAGGTATCCCTCATGACAGAGCAAAAGAAATCAGACCAGACACGCCAGAAAATCCTGACGTCCGGCCATGCGCTTATCAGCAAGCATGGATTTGGCGCGGTCGGCTTGGCGCGCATTCTTAAGGAAAGCGGTGTCCCCAAGGGGTCGTTTTATTACTACTTCCCGTCCAAAGAAGCTTTCGGGCATGCCTTGCTGACCGATTATGTCACCAGTTACCTCGCCCGGATTGACGCGCTTTGCGCCACGCAGGGATCCTCCCACGACAAGCTGACCGCCTTTTGGTCCGCTTGGCTGACGCAGGCCGGATCAGAAGGCATCGCCAGACAATGTCTGGTGGTCAAGCTGGGTGCCGAAGTGGCCGACCTGTCCGAGGACATGCGGCAGGTGCTTGATAAGGGTGTCGCCGCCTTGGTCGACAGAATCGCAGCGCTGTTGGTGCAGGGGGGCCAAGATGGCTCGCTGGTGCCCGTCGATGATCCGCACACAACTGCGCAGATGCTTTACGCGAAATGGTTGGGGGCCGCGATTCTTGCCAAACTTTCGCGCAGTGAATTGCCGCTTCGGCAAGCTCTGTCTGAGACAAACGAAGCCCTTTCAAATTCCTGAATCACACAAGAAAGACATCCCCATGAAAGCAGCCATCCACGATACATTCGGCGAACCGATTGACGTTCTGAACGCCGTCGAAACTGACAAACCCACCGCTGGCGCAGGCGAGGTGTTGGTCAAAATGACCCTGTCGCCAATCCATAACCACGATCTTTGGACGATCCGTGGCACCTATGGCTACAAGCCCGATTTGCCCGGTGCCATCGGCGGCACCGAAGCGCTTGGCACGGTTGAGGCCGTTGGCGAAGGCGTTGATGCCGCGATGATTGGCAAGCGCATTGCAATTGCCGGCGTTCACGGCACATGGGCCGAGTATTTCGTTGCCCCCGCGGATGGCGTTCTGCCCCTGCCCGACATGATTTCCGACACGGCAGGTGCGCAGCTGATCGCGATGCCGTTCAGTGCCATTTCCCTGTTGGAAACGCTCAAGGCGAAACAGGGCGACTGGGTCATCCAGACCGCAGCAAACGGTGCTGTTGGCAGGATCATGGTGACGCTGGCCAAGGCGCGGGGCATCAACCTGCTCAACCTGGTGCGCCGCGATGAAGCCGTAAAAGAGCTGACGGATATGGGCATCGAAAACGTGCTGTCGACGTCCGATTCCGACTGGCAGAAAAAGGCGCGTGATATTGTCGGCAACGCCGGTGCGGTATCGGCGATTGATTCGGTTGGTGGCGATGTGTCGGCTGATCTGGTTGATCTGCTGGGCCTTGATGGCGAACTCGTTGTTTTCGGTACCGCAACAGGCGCGCCAATGCCGCTGTCGTCAGGTGCCTTGATCATGAAGCACATCACCATCAAAGGGTTCTGGGGCGCGCGCGTCAGCAAGGACATGGACCCGGCAGAGCGCACGCGCCTGATCACCGAACTGGTCACCCTGGCGGCCAAAGGCGAATTGGTGCTCGAAGACGGCGGGGTTTTTGAGATTGATGACGTCGCCACAGCGATAAAAGCCGCGCTGACTCCCGGCCGCGCAGGCAAGGTGATGTTCCGCGGCTAACTTTTGAGGGCAGGAAACAAAAGCCCGGCCTTTGACATGATCAAAGGCCGGGCTTTTTTACGTTGTGGACACGAAAGTGGGCTAGAACGGCAGCCCGATGTAATTCTCGGCCAACTCGCGCCGTGCGGTTTCGCTTTGCGACAGGTGACTTAGGGTCGCCTTGCGCATCTGCGCGGCAAAGCTGTCTTCGCCATCAAACTGGTGCAGCATTGTCGTCATCTGCCAGCTGAACCGCATCGCTTTCCAGATGCGGGCCAAAGCACGGTCGGCATAGGCATCGACGCCCGCCAGATCATTCTGTTTCAGCGCGGCAATCAGCGCGTCATGCAGATAATACACATCCGACACCGCCAGATTTAGCCCCTTGGCCCCCGTAGGTGGCACGATATGCGCGGAATCCCCTACCAGAAACAGGCTGCCCCAACGCAAAGGTTCGCTGACGAAAGACCGCAGCGGCGCGATTGATTTCTCGATCGAGGGGCCAGTCACCAAAGCATCGGCCGTTTCTTTTGGCAGGCGCATTTTCAGCGCTTCCCAGAAACGGTCATCGCTCCAGTCTTCGACTTTGTCCGTCAGGGGGGCCTGCACATAATAGCGCGACAGGTTTTCATTGCGCATCGACGCCAGCGCAAAACCGTGGCGCGAATTGGCGTAGATCAGTTCATGATTGGCGGGCGGCGTGCGCGACAGGACGCCCAGCCAACCAAAGGGATAGACCCGTTCGAATTCATCACGCTTGTCGGCGGGGATCGTCTGGCGGCTGACGCCATGAAAACCGTCGCAGCCCGCCACATACCGGCAGTCAATGCGCTTGCGCGCGCCATCGGCCGTGTATTCAACATAGGGCGCGTCGGTGGTCACGTCATTGATCACCACATCTTCGACGTTATGAATGATCTGTGTGCCCATCGCATCCTGGGCCTCGTACAAATCGGCGGTTACTTCGGTCTGGCCGTAAACCATCACTTTTTTACCGGTCAATTCGTGAAAGTTGATCCGCACCATCAGATCATCATCGGTCAGATAGCACCCTTCATGGGGGATACCCTCGCGGTCCATCCGGTGGCCGACGCCAGCCTCGCGCAGCAGTTGAACCGTTCCGTCCTCCAAAACGCCCGCCCTGATCCGCTCCAGCACGCGCGCGCGCGACGTACGCTCAAGAATGACGGTATCGACGCCTGCCCTGTTCAGCAGCTGCGACAAAAGCAAGCCCGACGGCCCGCCCCCGACAATGACGACTTCGGTTTTCATGATGCGTATCCCTCGTTTGGCTTTGATGGTATTTTAGGGCACGCACAGCACTGCGTGAATGGACCAACAGCGCAAAGGCTGGTACTATTCGTGCATGACCAAACCTGCGCAAATCCCGGATTATTCCCTTTTTGGTGAAACCGAAGCCTTTCCAGATGTGGTACATTGCGAACATATCCGCGACCGTGCCCCCGAACATGGCTGGATCATTACGCCCCACCGTCATGCCCAACTGGCGCAGCTTTTCTATATCGAAGAAGGCAGTGCCGACGCGACGGCAGACGGGGAATCCTTTGATCTGCGCAGCGGGATGATGCTGTTCGTGCCTGCGCAGACCGTCCATAGCTTTGCTTTTGCGCCGCAGACACAAGGGGTCGTGCAGTCCTTTCCGCTGTCCGTCCTGAACAGCATCGGCCCCGTCAGCGGCGATATCGGCCGCGCCCTGTCGCGGCCGTTTGTGGCAAGGCCGACGCACGCCTTGACCACCCAGATGACGCTGCTGGATGACGCATTGGGGCAGCATGGCCCTTTTCGGGCGCAGATCGCCGTCGGGCTGGCCCATGCTGTTTTGTCTTTGGCCGCAACCCTGAACCACAGCCCCAAAGGGAGCGTGGCCGCGCCGGATGGACGACTGGCCCACCTCGACCAATTGATCGCACAGCATCAGGGGCAAGGCTGGACCGCGCGCGATTATGCCGCCGAAATGACGCTGAGCACGGGCCATCTAAGCCGATTGTGCCGCACGGCCAAAGGCGTGTCCGCATCCGCCTATATCGAAGCAGGCACCATACAAGAAGCCTGCCGCATGTTGGCCTTTACCCAGCTTTCGGTCGCCGAAGTCGGCTATCGACTGGGCTTTGGCGATCCGTCTTATTTCTCGCGTCGGTTTAAATCTGTGCAAGGGCAAACCCCTTCCGTGTATCGGCAGAAATTCGTAACCTGACGGTTGGCACAACCCCAAGCACCAGTTGGACCGCTCTGCAAAACATCTCCCCGAATGCACCTGACAAACGTCAGAATTTGCCAGTGTTATCGCTAACAGACGTTTGACGAGGGTCATCCTTTACGAGATGGTGTCAGCAGCAATATGCAAAATCATGTATTACATGTGACATGTATGAACACCTCAGGGAGAGATCAGATGACAAAAGGTAACCTAAACCGCCGTACGCTTTTGCGCGGTGCCGCCGTTGGTATGCTTGCCACGCCTGCTTTGGTAGGCAAAGGGATCGCACAAGGTGCGGTTAACTGGCGTGTTCAGGCGCATTGGCCAAAAGCGTCCAGTTCGTTCACCGACAGCTTGGGCCGTCTTGCGTCCGATCTGGAAAAGCGCACCGATGGCGCGTTCAAGATGGACCTGCTGGGTGCCGGTGAATTCGCCAAGGGCCCTGACATCTACAACATCGTGCGCAAGGGCGTCGTGCCCATGGGTACCATCAGCCCGTCCTATGTGCAGGATCAGGCACAGGCCGCCGCATTTATGTTCGGCATCCCCGGCACCTTCCGTCAGGCATGGGAAATGGAACACGCCGTCAAGAACCTTGGCCTAGAGGCGCTGGTGAACGAAGACCTGAACGCCGAAGGTGTGATGATGATGGCCGACAAAGTGTTGCCCGTTGAAATCGTCGTTTCCAAAAAAATCGAATCCGCCGAAGATTTCCGCGGCCTCAAGCTGCGGTCCTCCGGCACCATGCTGGACTACCTGCAATCTGCCGGCGCTGCGCCGCAGTACATTCCAGGGTCGGAACTCTACCAATCTCTCAGCTCTGGCGTTGTGGATGGCGCGCATTGGGGTGCCGCCGTGGGTGCGAAATCCATGTCGCTTTGGGAAGTGTGCAAATACCACTACAAGCCGGGTCTGGGCCAGACGACCGATGCCTATATCGTCAATATGGAAGCTCTGGACAGCCTTGACGCGGACATGCGCAATGCACTGACGGACACGATGGAAGCGCGCTTCTACCAACGTTCTGCCGAATACCAGCACGCCGAGGCCATCGCGCTGTCGGCGGGTATTGCAGAAAACGGTGTCGAAGTGATTCAGCTGCCCGATGACGTGCTGGCGATTCTGGCAGAGGCATCGTCGAAGATCCTCGAGGCCGAATCCCAAAAAGGCGAGCGGGCAGCAAAAGCGGCTGATATCTACCGCACACTGATGACCGATCTGGGTTACCTCTAAGAACAACCCGCGCAGGGTTTAACCTGCGCGTCGTTCGATAAACATCATCGTGGTCGCCTTGTGTTTGCTTTCGCGCATCGGGCGGCCC
Source organism: Sulfitobacter sp. (assembly GCF_041552635.1). Lineage (GTDB taxonomy): Bacteria > Pseudomonadota > Alphaproteobacteria > Rhodobacterales > Rhodobacteraceae > Sulfitobacter. The sequence goes on along the minus strand of NZ_JBFEKM010000019.1, from coordinate 29,940 downwards.
CTTTTTGTCTATGGGGGTATTATCTTGCTTCAACTTGCGCGTCTTATCACTCGAACCAACCGATTTATCGGATACTGGATCAGCTTTTGCGTGCTGATCATTTTCGCTTTGCTGCTGGCTGATGTGGTCATGCGCTATCTGATCGGCCAGCCGGCGATCTGGACAGCCGAACTGGCCACGCTGATCTTTGGCGTCTATGCCATCATGGGGGGCGGTTTTTTGCTGGCCGAGCGGGGCCATGTGAATGTCGATATCATCTACGGCCGGTTTTCACCCAAGCGCAAAGCGCTGATTGATATCGTCACCTGGCCGCTGTTCGCGATCTTTGTCGGCGTCCTGCTGTGGCAGGGGTATGACATCGCCTCCGAAGCGATTGCCGATCTGGAGCGATCAAACTCTGTCTGGAAAGCGCCGTTGTGGCCTACCAAATCCCTCATTCCCGTCGCAGCCATCCTGCTGCTGCTCCAAGGGGTTGTACGCCTTTGGGCAGATGTACGCACCTTGATGGGCCTGCCAAACGATCCCGAAATTTTTGGTGTCCCCGCCAAGGATGAAACCGAAGCGGCCCAAGCCGCAGGAGGCAACTCATGAGCATCGAAATCCTGACCATGCTGTTTTTCGGGGCCTTGCTGCTGTTTGTCATGCTTGGCACGCCGCTGGCCTTTGCCTTGGGCGGCATCTCGGTCATCTTCCTCTATGCCGAAATGGGCGAACTGGGTTTTTATCTGCTGGCCACCAAAATGTGGGAGACGATGCAATCGCCGACCCTGATGGCCATTCCGCTGTTCGTGTTCATGGCGATCCTGCTGGAAAAATCAGGGGTCGCGAATGACCTTTACGATATGATGCACCAGTGGTGGGGCGGCCTGCGCGGTGGTCTGGCCATCGGCACCGTGCTGATCTGCGTGATCTTTGCAGCAATGTCGGGGATTTCCGGCGCGGCCGTTGTCACGATGGGCACCATCGCCCTGCCCAAGATGCTGGAACGGGGGTACGATAAAAAACTCGCCCTCGGGGCCATCAACGCGGGCGGGGGTTGGGGCATCCTGATCCCACCGTCAATCCTGATGGTGCTATATGCGCTGTTGACCGAAGTATCGGTCGGGCGCCTGTTCGCTGCCGGTATCGGGCCGGGCCTGCTGCTGTTCTTCCTTGTGTCGGTTTATATTGGCGGGCGCTGCTGGTTGCAGCCTGAATTGGGGCCTGCGCTGCCAGTCGAAGAACGGGCCAGCTGGGGGCAAAAGTTCCGGTCGCTCAAGGCCGTGATCCTGCCGATCCTGATCGTGGTCATCGTGCTTGGGGCTATCTTTGGCGGCTTTGCCACCCCGACCGAAGCCGCAGCCATCGGTGTTTTCGGCGCGCTGTTCGCAACAGCCGTGAACCGGCAACTGTCGTGGCCGGTGATCCGCGATGCCTCTGTCGCGACGCTCAAGCTGACGGCGTTGATCATCTGGATCTTGTTTGCGGCGCACGCCTTTAGCACGGCCTATACTGCGCTGGGTGCGCAAAGCCTGATTCAGGACTGGATGAACCTTGTCCCCGGCGGTCGCTGGGGGTCGTTGATCTTTATGCTGGCGGTCTTGTTCATCCTTGGCATGGTTCTGGACCCCGTCGGCATCATGCTGATCACGCTGCCCGTGTTCCTGCCTGTAGTGCAAAGCTATGGCTTTGATCCGATCTGGTTCGGCATCTTGTTCATCATCATGATGGAGGTCGGCTATATGACACCGCCCTTCGGGTTCAACCTTTTCTACCTCAAAGGGGTCGCCCCACCGGACGTTACGATGGGCGATATCTATGCTTCGGTGACGCCCTATGTGATCGTGACATTGATCGGCGTGTTGCTGATCATCCTGATCCCGGAAATCGCGACCTACCTGCCGAAATACTTCTACGGCTAGGGCCTGCAAACCTCCTCTGATCCGCCCCTTGCAGGCGGGTCAGAGACACCTCCGGCGACCGCCTAAATATTAGGCACCTCCCATCCGAGAGCCTAAATTTTCCCCGAACTGTCCCGTTTGCCATCGCGCTCAGATGGAATCGCGTTATCCATAAAGAAGGATTAACGGCATATGGCGGAGGGGCCCATCAACATCGCATCCCACATAGATCTGGCACCACAGGTAGCTGCCCAGCCCCGTGCTATGGGTGCGTTGCGCATTGCCAGCAAGACCTATGGCACCGCGTCCGTGATTGGTGATCTGTACCAGTCCGGCTGTCTCAAGGCGCTGTTTCCGCGCGCCGCAGCGGGGGGGCTGACAGGCGTTTTCCTCAATACCTCTGGCGGGATGACTGGCGGCGATCGCTTGTCTATCGATGCCATGGCGGCCGAGGGCAGCCGCCTGACGCTGACGTCGCAAGCTGCCGAACGCGTTTATCTGGCGCAACCCGGACCGCCGGCACGGCTGACAACCAGCTTGGCCGTCGCCCAAGGTGCAAGGATCGATTGGCTCCCGCAGGAAACCATCCTGTTCAACGGTGCCGCCCTGCAACGGCGGCTGGACGTTGATCTGGCCCCTGATGCGACCTTTATGTGCGTTGAACCGCTGGTCTTTGGCCGCGTGTCCATGGGCGAAACCCTGACCACGGGCAGCTTTGCCGATAACATCACCATCCGCCGCGACGGTGTGCCGGTCTTTGCCGATGCAGTGCGGCTGTCCGGTGATATAGCCACCCAACTGTCCGGCTCTGCCACCGCACGCGGCCAGTTTGCCATGGCCAGCGTGATCTACGCCGCCGCCGATGCCGAGGCGCTGCTGAGCCCGCTCCGCGCGTTGCTGCCGAAAACCGCCGGTGCCAGCCTGATCCGCCCCGGTGTCCTTTATGCGCGCATTCTGGCCCCCGACAGTTACATCCTGCGCCAGTCCTTGGTGCCGATCATCGCCCGCCTGCATGGCGCGGCCCCACCCAAAACATGGATGCTTTGACATGCAGCTAACCCCCCGTGAAAAAGACAAACTGCTGATCGCCATGGCGGCCGAGGTTGCGCGCAAGCGCCTTGCCCGTGGCGTCAAACTGAACCACCCCGAGGCCATCGCCCTAATCACCGACACAGTTGTCGAAGGCGCACGCGATGGCCGCAGCGTCGCCGATATAATGCAGGCCGGTGCGCAGGTTATCACCCGCGATCAGTGCATGGAGGGCATCCCAGAGATGATCCACGACGTACAGGTCGAAGCCACATTTCCCGACGGGACCAAGCTGGTCACCGTTCACAATCCTATCCGCTAGAAAGGCCCCGATATGAAACATCTTATGATCCTGCCTGCCCTTGTTCTGGCCTCGCCCGCGTTGGCCCACCCCGGCGTGCACATTGCCCCCCATGGTGCCGAATGGATGCCCGTTTTCATGGGTCTGGTCGTGATCGGCACCGCTGCGGCCATCGCGCTGCGCGCCCGCATCAAAGCTGCTGCCAAGGCCCGCAAATGATCCCCGGTGAAGTCTTTTGCGCCGAGGGTGACATCACCCTGAACGAGGGCCGCGCCGCGATCACCTTGATGGTTGCCAATACAGGCGACCGCCCCGTGCAAGTCGGCAGCCACTATCATTTCGCCGAAACGAATCCCGCGCTGGATTTCGACCGAGAGGCCGCCCACGGATGCCGTCTGGACATCGCCGCAGGCACCGCCGTTCGCTTTGAACCCGGTCAACGCCGCGAAGTGAACCTGATCCCGCTTGCAGGCGACCGCAAGGTGTTTGGCTTTAACGGTGCCGTGATGGGGGACCTGTAGGCTATGGCACTCATCACCAATTTCGAAGTTTTAGAACTTGAAAAACCAAATGTGCATGGACCAGTTGAGGCGTCACTTGGAGCTTTCAATGCGGGTGAAGAGACATTTATCCAGATCAATACTTACGGCAGATCAGGCCGGAAGCTTACCGGCAAAACTTCCCAGACAATTCAACTCGATCGGGAAGCAGCCAAAAAACTAGTTGAAGTTATAAAAGCGCAATTTCAGCTTTGATCGCAAATGACGTGTTGAAAGTTAAGACACCCATTGTGGACCCTCTAGGAGAAGACGATGACCACCAAACTCCCCCGCTCTGAATATGCTGCGATGTATGGGCCGACCACGGGCGACCGTCTGCGTCTGGCCGATACCGATCTGATCATCGAAGTCGAACGCGATCTGACCACCTATGGCGAAGAGGTGAAGTTCGGTGGCGGCAAGGTGATCCGCGACGGGATGGGGCAGTCTCAGGTGACGCGGGCGGGCGGTGCGGTCGATACCGTGATCACCAATGCGCTAATCGTGGATCACTCGGGCATCTACAAGGCGGACGTGGCGCTGAAAGACGGGCGGATTGCGGGGATCGGTAAGGCCGGCAACCCCGATACCCAGCCCAACGTCGATATCATCATTGGCCCGGGCACCGAGATTATCGCGGGCGAGGGTCGTATCCTGACCGCCGGCGGGTTCGACAGCCACATCCACTTTATCGCACCACAGCAGATGGAAGACGCGCTCCATTCCGGCGTGACCACTTGTTTCGGTGGCGGCACTGGCCCCGCACATGGCACGCTCGCCACCACCTGCACCCCCGGCCCGTGGCACATCGGGCGCATGTTGCAGGCGATGGATGGCGTGGTGATGAATATCGGACTGTCGGGCAAGGGCAACGCCAGCCAGCCCGGTGCGCTGGTCGAGATGGTGAATGGCGGGGCCTGCTCCCTAAAGCTGCACGAAGATTGGGGCACCACCCCGGCGGCCATTGATTGCTGCCTGTCGGTGGCCGATGATATGGACGTGCAGGTGATGATCCACACGGATACGCTGAACGAATCCGGCTTTGTCGAACATACTTTGGCCGCCATGAAAGGCCGGACAATCCACGCGTTCCATACCGAAGGGGCGGGCGGCGGCCACGCGCCGGACATCATCAAGATCTGCGGCGAAGAACATGTTCTGCCGTCCTCCACCAACCCGACGCGCCCCTTCACGGTGAACACGCTTGAAGAGCATCTGGACATGCTCATGGTCTGTCACCATCTGGATAAGTCGATCCCCGAAGACGTCGCCTTTGCCGAAAGCCGTATCCGCCGCGAAACCATTGCCGCCGAAGATATCCTGCATGACATCGGGGCATTTTCGATCATCGCGTCCGACAGCCAGGCCATGGGCCGCGTGGGCGAGGTGCTGATCCGCACCTGGCAGACCGCCGACAAGATGCGCAAGCAGCGCGGGCGATTGCCCGAGGAAACCGGCGACAACGATAACTTCCGCGTCAAACGCTATATCGCGAAATACACGATCAACCCCGCGATTGCCCACGGTGTCAGCCGCGAAATCGGGTCGATCGAGGTCGGCAAAAAGGCCGATCTGGTCCTGTGGAGCCCCGCCTTCTTTGGCGTAAAGCCCGAAATGGTGCTGATGTCGGGCATGATCGTCGTGGCGCAGATGGGCGATCCGAATGCGTCAATCCCGACGCCGCAGCCCGTGTACACGCGCCCCATGTTCGGGGCCTTTGGCAGCGCGTTGCAGCACTGCGCCGTCACCTTCATTTCCGAAGCGGCGCAATCAAACGGGCTGCGCGACAGCCTTGGTCTGTCCAAGCAAACCATCGCAGTCAAAAACACCCGCAATATCGGTAAATCCGATCTGATCCACAACTCTGCCACGCCAAAGGTCGAGGTGAACCCAGAAACCTACGAAGTGCGCGCAGATGGTGAATTACTGACCTGCGAACCCGCAGAAACCCTGCCCATGGCACAACGCTATTTCATGTTCTGAGGCCCGATATGACCGATCTTACTTCCGCCCACACGATCAAACGCAGCGGCCATTGGGACGATGCCCATGACTGCTGCGTGCTGACCTATGACGAACGTTTCCTGCGCCGCAAACGTCTGCTGACCGCCCATAACGAGGGGTTCCTTGTCGATTTGTCCCATACGGAATCGCTGAACCACGGCGATGCGTTTTTGCTGGATGACGGCAAGTTCATCGAGGTCATCGCCGCCGAGGAAGCCTTGCTAGAAATCACCGGCGAGGATTTGGTGCGGCTGGCGTGGTATATCGGCAACCGCCACTGCCCCTGCCAAGTCGAACCGACGCGGCTGCTGATCCAGAATGACCACGTGATCCGCGATATGCTGGGCAAGCTTGGTGCGACCCTGCGCGATGTCTCAGAACCCTTCATTCCCGAAGGCGGTGCCTATGGTCACGGGCGCACCCACAGCCACGCCCATTGATGCAGACCGCCGCGCTGATAACGCTTGCGCAATGGCTCTCGCCCGGCTTTCCCATTGGTGCGTTCAGCTATAGCCACGGCCTTGAGATGGCCGTGCACGACGGCACGATCCATGATGCCGCGTCCCTGCAAGCGTGGCTTGGCGGCATTATCACCCACGGCGCGGGCCGGACCGATGCGATCCTGCTTGCAGCTGGCTATCACGGCGAGGGGTTAATGGACGTGGATGCGCTGGCGCGCGCCTTGGCACCGTCATCCGAACGCCTGACAGAGACGGCACAACAAGGTGCGGCGTTCGTGCGGGTGGTGAATGACGTCTGGGGCCATACCCTGCCCGACCTGACGCTGCCTGTGGCTTTCGGTGCCGCCAGTGCTGCCCAGGATTTGCCGCTGAAGGACGCCGCGCAGATGTTCCTGCATGCCTTTGTCAGCGCGCTTGTTTCTGCCGCGATCCGTGCTGTGCCCTTGGGCCAAACCGACGGGCAGCGGGTGATCACCGCCCTTGCCCCGCTATGTCGGCAGACCGTTGAAACCGCGCTGACCCAAACCATTGACGACATCGGCAGTGCCTGCTTTCTGGCCGACATTGCCTCGATGCAACACGAAACGCTTTACTCAAGGATGTTCCAGACATGACTTCACCCCATGGCCCTTTGCGGATCGGAATCGGCGGCCCTGTTGGCGCAGGCAAGACCACGCTAACGGCGGCCCTGTGTCGGGCCATGCGCGACCGCTGGTCCATCGCTGTGATCACCAACGACATCTACACCCAAGAAGACGCCGAAGCCCTGATGCGGATGCAGGTACTGCCACAAGACAGAATCATCGGGGTCGAAACCGGCGGCTGCCCCCACACCGCGATTCGCGAGGATGCGTCAATCAATCTGGCCGCTGTGGCGCGGATGCAGGAACGCCATCCCGATCTGGACTGCATCTTGATCGAATCGGGCGGGGATAACCTTTCTGCAACCTTCAGCCCCGAATTGGCCGACATCACGCTATACGTCATCGACGTGGCCGCGGGCGAAGAAATCCCCCGCAAGGGCGGCCCTGCAATTACCAAATCAGACATCCTGATCATCAATAAAACAGACCTCGCGCCCTATGTTGGTGCGTCTTTGGAGGTGATGGACCGTGATGCAAAACGCATGCGGGGGGACCGCCCGTTTGTCTTTGCCGCGATGAAATCCGACAAGGGCGTGGCAGATGTTTTGGACCTGATTGTTCAAATCGGGGGATTACAAATGGTTCCCGCCGATTAACAATTTGTAACGAAAGTGGCGGATTTCTGCCGTTGGTTAATGGATTGCTTTGATTTCTGCCCAAAATCGTCAAAGGTCTGCCCAGCTTTACGGGGACGGTAAAGCGCAGGTAAATAACCATTGAGGGCAGTAAATGAGCGTGAAACACGCCTTGGCGACAAAATTCGGCATTCCATTTCTTCTTGTAGGCATGCTGTTCGCTGCTGGATGCGCGCGCGCACCGGCGGAACTTCAGACAATTTCGTCGGCGGGTATTAACCCTGACCTGCACGCGATGGCCATTCAGGAAGTCCGCGCTTTGCAATCCAAAGGAGCACGCGTTTGGTGCGTACCCTTTGCGCGCAACGCCAGTGGGGTAAACATCCGGGGCAACGCGAATACTTGGTGGAATCAGGCCAAAGGGCAATATGCACGCGGCAAAGAACCGGCAGTCGGCGCGGTCATGGCGTTCAAGGGCACCAACCGCAATCCCATGGGCCATGTTGCCGTGGTATCCCAAGTGGTGTCGCCGCGCGAAGTTCTGGTCGACCATGCCAACTGGAAGCGCAACAAGATTTCCCTGCGGATGAGCGTCATTGACGTGTCTGCTGGCAACGATTGGTCTGACGTACGCCTTGAAAGCCAAGCAGATTCCTATGGCAGCGTTTATCCGATTAATGGCTTTATCTACCCTGAAAGCACGTTGCACCCCAACGCCGCGCCGCAGCCTGTCTTTGCCTTCATGAGCACCCCCACCAAACCCTAATGAAAATCACGTGACTTTGGGATCACCCGCACATCGCGCGGGTGTTGCCGCGGTGCGACCTGTCCGGGGATCGGATGGGTCGGATGATCACCGCGCACGGTTGTTTGCGGCACGCGTTCCGTGCTGAGCCGGTCCAGCCGGTCTGTCCGGTTCTCAAGTCGGTCCGCCACCACGTGGATCACCCGCCCGTCCGTTTGCATCCGCCCATGCACCACCAGCAGTCGCGCCGACATGATGACAGCGCGGTAATGTTCAAACAGCTTGGGCCAGATCACCAGATTGGCAACCCCTGTTTCATCCTCAAGCGTGATAAAGCATACGCCCTTGGCGCTGCCCGGTTTCTGGCGCACCAGCACCAGACCCGCCAGTGATACCTTTCGCCCGTGGTTCAGGCTGGGCAGATCGCCCGCAGCGTTGAACCCCTGCTTACGCAGACTGGCGCGGAAAAAGCTGATCGGATGCGCCTTGAGCGACAGGCGCAGCGTCTGATAATCCGCCACGACCTGTTCGGTTTGCGGCATGGCGGGCAACAGCACGGGCGGCTCAGCCCCTTCGTCGCGGGCATCGGCATGGGTGAAAATCGGCAGATCGGGCGCGTCTTTCAGCGCTTGCGCCTGCCACAGCGCCTGACGGCGATCTATCCCCATGTTGCGCATCGCGTCCGCCTCGGCCAGCTTGCGGATTTGACCACGGTCCAGCCTTGCGCGGGTTTTCAGGTCGGCCACATCCTCGAACGGGCGATCCCGTGACGCCATGATCCGCGCGGCGGCGTCTTCGCGCATCCCATCCACCTGCCGCATCCCCAACCGCAGGGCAAAACCGTCGGGCGACGGTTCCAGCGTGCAGTTCCAGTCTGAGTAATCCACATCAACGCCGCGCACCTCGACACCGTGTTCGCGGGCATCGCGCACAATCTGCGCAGGCGCATAAAACCCCATCGGCTGGCTGTTGAGCAACGCACAGGCGAATGCCGCCGGATAGTGGCATTTCATCCAGCTGGAGACATAGACCAGCTTGGCAAAGCTGGCCGCGTGGCTTTCGGGGAATCCGTATTCGCCAAACCCTTTGATCTGATCGAAACAGCGCTGCGCAAACTCGGGGTCATAGCCGCGCTCGGTCATCCGCCCGACCATCTTGGTTTGCAGCGTTTCAATCGTGCCGCGCGACCGGAAGGTTGCCATCGCCTTGCGCAACTCGTTCGCCTCCTTTGGTGTAAACTTGGCCGCATCAATCGCGATCTTCATCGCCTGTTCCTGAAAGATCGGCACGCCCAAGGTGCGCCCCAGAATTTTCAGCAGTTCGTCCTGCGGATGCTCCGGCCCCGGCGCGGGATAGCTGACGCCCTCCTGCCGTTGGCGACGGCGCAGGAACGGATGCACCATGTCGCCCTGAATGGGGCCGGGACGTACGATCGCAACCTCGATCACCAGATCATAGAAGACGCGCGGGCGCAGCTTGGGCAGCATCGCCATCTGCGCGCGGCTTTCCACCTGAAATACCCCCAGACTGTCGCCTGCACACAGCATGTCATAGGTGGGTTCGTCATCGGGCGGGACCGTCGCCAGCTCAAAGTCATCGTTGTAATGCGCGCGTATCAGATCAAAGCATTTCGCGATGCAGGTCAGCATCCCAAGCGCGAGGATATCGACCTTGAAAATCCCAAGCGCGTCGATGTCATCCTTGTCCCACTCGATGAAACTGCGGTCGGGCATGGCCCCGTTGCCAATCGGCACCATCTCGGTCAGGGGGCGTTCGGTCAGGATGAACCCGCCGACATGCTGGCTTAGATGACGCGGCATGCCCGTCATTTCGCGCGCCAGCATCAGCACGCGGCGCAGGTAAGGGTCAGATAGGTCCATGCCCGCCTCCTTGACGCGCTCATCGCCAACCGACGCCTCGAAACTGCCCCAGACGGTGCTGGCCAGTTTGGAGGTCACATCTTCGGACAGTCCCATCGCCTTGCCCACTTCGCGGACGGCGGAACGGGGGCGGTAATGGATCACAGTCGCACAAAGACCCGCCCGCGTGCGCCCGTATTTCGCGTACATGTACTGGATCACTTCTTCGCGCCGCTCGTGTTCGAAATCAACGTCGATGTCAGGGGGCTCGTCGCGTTCCTCGCTTAAGAACCGCTCAAACAGCACATCATGTTCGGCAGGGTCCACCGCCGTAATACCAAGGCAGAAACATACCGTCGAATTCGCCGCGGATCCGCGCCCCTGACACAGGATCGGCGGCTGCGCATCCTGACGGGCAAAGCGCACGATATCGTTGATGGTCAGGAAGTACCGCGCGATCTTTTTGGATTGGATCAGCGCGAATTCCTTTTCAATGATCGCCTTGATCCGGTCCGGCACGCCTTGAGGATAGCGGGTGGCCGCGCCTTCCCACGTCAGCCGCTCCAACTCCTCTTGGGCGCTGCGCCCTTCGGGTACGATCTCGTGCGGGTATTCGTATTTCAGATCGTTCAAGGAAAAGGTGCAGGCATCCGCCACCTTCCGCGTTGCTGCAATCGCGTGGGGCCAAGCGGCGAACAAGCGGCACATCTCGGATGGCGGTTTCAGATAGCGTTCGGCGTTTCCTTCAAGCAGAAACCCCGCTGTTTCGATCGTACGCCCCTCGCGGATGCAGGTCATGACGTCCTGCAAGGGGCGGCGGCTGGCGGCGTGATACAGCACATCGTTGGTCGCCAGTATCCCCAGCCCATGCGCCTTTGCGATACAATCCAACCGGTTGATCCGTGCCACATCATCGCCACGGTACAGATACGCCGCCCCGATATGCCGCAACCCCGGCAAGGCCCGCAACAGACGTGGCAACCCGGCCTCGAACACCTGTACCCCCTCGGGCGGCATCAAGATCAGCTCGATACCTTCGGCATGGGCCGCCACCATCTCAAGCGTCAGATCGGTGGTGCCCTTTTCCTGCCAGCCGCCATCGACATCCGCCATCTTACCCTCTGACAGCAGCGTCGACAGCCGCGCATAGGCGTCACGATCGTGCGGATAGGCCAGCAGGTCCGTACCACACATCAGCACCAGCCGCGCGCCGATGATGGGCCGTATCTTGGCTTTCGCGGCCTCGGAATGCACGCGCACCACGCCGGCCAAGGTGTTGCGATCCGCAATCCCCATCGCGTCATAACCCAGCAAATTGGCAGTCGCCGTCAGATCAACCGCATCCGACGCGGCGCGCAGGAACGAGAAACAGCTGGCCAGCCCCAGCTCAACATAAGGACTGGGCGGATGCCATTGAAACGGATCTTCCACCTCAATCGTGCGGCGTGGCAGCGCGTCATTCTGCGGCATCGCCTTGTCCTCTAGCGGGAGGGCGGGAGGGGTGTCGCCGCAGGCGCACGTCTGCCGAACTCATGCGAAAACGCTTCATGCAAAAACACCGTGCAGGAACCACATCGGGTCACCGCCACGCCCGTCGCCCAAAACGCCTTGGCGGTAAATCCAGAACCGCCGCCCGTCTTGCACCTCGACCTTGTAATAATCGCGCAATCGCGTGCCGGGCTTGTCGCGCCACCATTCCGGCGCGATCCTTTCCGGCCCCTCGAACCGCGCCATGTGATAGGCCACACGCCGCCACTGAAACCGCGCGGGGGGGCCTTCGGGTACGGCATACAGCACCGTGACCTCTTCCGCCGGATCCAGCAGGCGCAAGGGGCGTTCTGAAATCACCACCGGGGCCGCCGCAGCGCTATGGGCAATCGCAGGAACGCGGGTTTCAACCCGTTCGGGCAGATGGCTTTCACACCACGCAGACCACGTAATCTTCTCGGGGCCCAACCGCGCTGTCAGCCGGTCAAGCAAGGCCGCCACATCGCGCCCAGCGTCCCGACTGCCGTCCAGATGATCCTGATGCAGGGACAGCGGCTCAATCCGCAACGCCTCGAGCGTCAGCAGATCGAACCCGAAACCGGGGTCGATCCCGTCCAACTTGCCGGACAGCAGCCGCAGCAGATGCGCAGGGTCACGCGTCGCACTGGCGGTTCTCACATCACGGCTGCGCCATTCACCATCGACGCGGTAAATCGTCAGCCGCAGCACCCGCGCGCCTTGCTCCGCCTTGGCCAGATCGGCACATAAAGCATCGGCCAGCGCGGGCAGTTGCGGCACCGGATCAATCACCGGCTCGGCCAGGCGGACGCGGGCCAGCCAGACCTGCGCATCCGGCGGCGCGTTCAACGGATCAGCGGCACGGCCCGTGGCGCGGTCCAGCAGCACAAGCGGATTGCGATCCTCTGGCAGCCCCGAAAACCGCCGCATCAGCGCCACGCGCGGCACATCCGCCAGCGCGCCGACGGTCTTGAGGCCCAGCCGCGTCAGCAGCCGCAGCATATCATTGCTGAGCCGCAGTGCCGCCACCGGCAGCGGGGCAAGCTGTGCCATCAACGTTTCACTGTCACCCACCACAGACGCAGGCCCATGACGCGCCAACATTCGCGCGGCCCCGCGCGTGGGGGCCATTGCCAACCGCACACTTAACCCCTGCATCTTGAAACGCGTCGCCATGTCGCGCAGCGTCGCGGCTTCGCCCCCGAACAGATGCGCAGCCCCTGTGACATCCATCACGATCCCGTCTTGCCCGTCGCGCACCGTCCAGGGGCACCAGCGTCGCGCCCAATGGGCCAACCGTTCCAGCAGTTTGTAATCGCCCGCCGCATCCGCGCGTTCCACGTGCAAATCAGGATAGATCGCCTGCACATCAACCACGCGTGCGCCCGCCGCGATACCGTACGCGCGTGCCGCTGCGTTCATTGCGTGAATAACAGGGCCATGCGCCCCTTCGCGCGCCAGCACCACCGGCACGTCATCCGCCGGTGGCGTGCGATGCTGGGTGATGATCCGCCGCCATCGCTCCATCGCCAGGTCCGGGAACCAGACCGAGACGATCCGCAGATCTTTGTGCGCCTGCGTCATAGGTTGCGGTCCAGACACCGGGCGCGCGGCCACGGGCACGGAACAAATCCGCCTCCCAGACTGGCGCGCCGGGGGCTTGGGCATTGAACCGGTTGGCCCCCGAAGGCCGCGACCGCAGCCGCCAGCGTTCCCGCGCCGCGCTCAGCGCACCGTGATCGCCGGACCGGATCAGCCACAAAGGCACGCCCGAATTTTCCGCCCGCAGCGCCAGCCGTTTGGTCGCGGTAAAGCTCAGCACTTCGGGCGCGCCGTGAATTTCGCCCACCACGGCAGACAGGCCCGCACAGGATGCCCCTTCCTCCATCGCCCACAGAACGTCGCGGGGATGGCTGACCTCGACCCGCAGGATGTTGCCGTTGAACCCGAACCGCCGCAACGCCGCCCCGTACAGCCGCCCGTTTTCGCGCCGCGACATACGGTCCTGAATCCACATCACCGGATCCTTGCTGTCGGGTAGACACGCCAGCACAAACCCCGTCGCCGCCGCATCGAAGGGCGCGTCCGGCAGCGCGTCGCGCAAAATCGCAGACCCCATATGCGGGGCCATATTCTGGGTGGGCACATCCTTGACCAGACGCTTGTTGGACAAGGAAATCACTTGGGCAAATTGGGAATCGGGTGTCATGCATCCCTCCTTATGTTCACTTTTTGTTCTACATGAAAAGGGGCTGTTTGACGAGGCTGATTTCAAGCCGGCAGGTCAATTTCAGCTAAGCCCAAGCAATCGTTTGCAAATCAGTCGACAGTGGCGTTGGATGGTGAAATCACAATTTCAGGAACGCCCCCATGACGCAGCCGCAGAACAGATCCTGGCAGATCACCAAACCCGCCACCCGCAGTAAAAAGGGAATCGTCGCCTCGCAAAGCCGGGTCGCAGCGCAGGTCGGAGCGGATATCATGGCGCAAGGCGGCAATGCCGTGGATGCGGCGATTGCCACGTCCTTTGCCCTGGGGGCCGCCGAACCATGGATGAGCGGGATGGGCGGCGGCGGCTATATGGTCGTGCGGATGGCCGGTGAAAAGACCGCCAAGGTGGTTGAATTCGGGATGAAATCGCCCATCGGTCTGGATGTCGCGGATTATCCCATCGTGGGCGGTAAGGCGGGCGATTTGTTCCCGTGGCCCATGGTGCTTGAGGATCGCAATGTCTTTGGCCCCAAAGCCATCGCGATCCCCGGTCAGGTCGCGGGCATGGGCTTGGCGCATGAAACCTTTGCCACGAAATCTTGGGCCGATCTGCTGGCCCCCGCGATTGCGCTGGCCGATGCTGGCCTGCCAGTGGATTGGTACGCGCAGCTGATCTTGGGCGGATCGGCCAAAGACCTCGCCCCCTTTCCCGCCTCGGCCAAGACATTTCTGGACGAGGGTGGCTTTCCAAAGGCATCGGGCTGGACCGCTTTGGGCGAAACCAAATGCGACCTGAGCCGCCTTGCTGCGTCCTTGCGCACCGTCGCCGAAAACGGGCCGCGCGCGTTCTATGAGGGGCCATTGGCGCAGTCCATCATCGACGATCTGCAAGCGACGGGCGGGCGGCATAGCATGGCGGATATGGCCGACTATCAGGCCACGCTGGTCGATGCGATGCACTATCCTTACCGCGACCATGAAATCATCGCCACGCCCACCCTGACCGCTGGCCCCACCATGCGCCGCGCGCTTGAGATCATGTCGGAATGGCACCCTGCCAGCGCCACACCGGATGCCGAAGCATTTGTCACCTATGACCGCGCGATCCGGCAGGCCAATCAAGAACGCTATGACACGATGGGCGACACGGAACACGAACCCGACCCAAGCTGCACCACACATTTCAGCATCGTCGATGAACAGGGCAGCATGGTCGCCGTCACACAAACGCTGCTGTCGATCTTTGGGTCGCGGATGATGTTGCCGCAATCGGGCATCCTGATGAACAACGGGATCATGTGGTTTGACCCCGAACCGGGCAAGCCGAATTCCCTTGGCCCGAACAAGCGCTGTCTTGCCAATATGTGCCCCACGCTGCTGGAGCGATCCGATGGCACACAATTCGCCCTTGGCGCATCGGGCGGGCGCAAGATCATGCCTGCGGTGGCCGAACTGACATCGCTGCTGCTGGATTACGGCATGGACCTGAACACCGCATTTCACAGCCCACGCACGGATATGAGCATGGCCGATGTCACCATCGTCGATCAAGCACTGCCCGAAGACGTGATTGCCGCGTTGAAAGACACGCTGGCCCATGTCGTCACCGCGCCGCGTACGATATTTCCCTACCACTTTGCCTGTCCGTCAGCCGTGGCGCGACAGGGCGATGAAAACGCAGGGGCGACCGAAATCATGTCGGCGTGGGGGGACGCGATCAGCGCGGACTAGGCCGCATCGTCAAAGAAAAACTTGACCATGGCGGCGCTGGCATCAGGGCCGTCTGCATCGGTATAGCTGCCTTCGGAAGCCCCACCGGACCATGCATGGCCCAGCCCCGTGATGGTCCATTCCTCTAACACGGCGCGGTTATTCACATCAAAGCGCACATCGCGGCGGGCGGTATGTTTTGCCGTGTCGATGGTTTCGCTGACCTGACGCGCGCCGTTTGACGGTATCTGCGCACCGGCGATGGCCACACTGTTGGACAGATGCACTGTATTGTCATCCGTCCCATGGAAAATAATCGTGCGTTTGGGCTGGTTTGGCCCATGCGACTGCGCCGCGCCGCCCATGGCGGCAAAAGCACCGACAGCACTATGCGCCGCTTTAAACGGCAGGCCCGCGTGACTTCCTACGGCAGCGTACAAATCGCCATAGGTCTGCCCCAAGACCACCGACATGGCCGCCCCCGCCGACAGGCCCGCGACAAAAACACGGGCGGGCGGGATCGCGTGATCGCTGATGACCTGACGGGTCATGGCCGAAAGAATCGCGGGCTCTCCTCGCCCCTCTTGCTGGTGCTTTGCATCGTACCAGCGCCAACAGCCTTGAAAATTGGCCCGGCGCGATTGCGCGGGGTACAGCACGGCAAACCCGTGACGGTCTGCCAGCGGATTCATTCCGGTGCCTTTGGCAAAATCTTCGGGCGATTGACGGCACCCGTGCAGCATCACGATCAGCCCAATGGGGGCTTTGACACGACCCTTAGGCAAATGCAGAACATATCCGCGCGAGCCCGCAACAGAGGTAAACCGCCGCCGTCTGCCCGACAATACCATCGCAGCTACTCTGCGTAGACCCCGTCTGAAGTATGACAGGCCCAGCTTGCGAAATTTCATATCACCCATTCCTGTGGATTTTTGCTAACGTGCAGCTTGAAAGCTGCGTGCCCTGACACACAAGCCCGAAACGGCCCATAAACGATCACGCAGCGCCGCCCTTGTTCTTTTTCAACAGGTCAATGTTGTGGTCCGTCAAACGGTCCAGCATATCGCCAAGCTGGGCCACCTCTTCACGGGACAACGGGGCCAGTACATTTTCATTACGGCGCAACACCTCAGCCAAAACCTGTTGATGCAAAAGATGGCCCTTGCTGGTCACATCCAGAACGACCGCGCGGGCGTCATCTGGATCCTGCGCACTTTTGATCAGGTTTTTGTCCACAAGCGCCCGGATCAACCGGCTAAGCTGGCTTTTGTCCATCACCAGCAGTTCGGCCATATCGCCTGCTCTGATGGATTGATGGGCGTGGGTGACGGCCAAAAGCCACCATTCGTTCAGGCTCAGATCAAAAAGGCGTTCTGTCCAATGTTGCCCTGCGCGGGTGTTGATGGCCACCAGACGGGCCATGCGAAAGGTCACCACATCCATGACAGACCCGACGGCCGGGTGTTTGGGCGCGGTGCCAAGGCGCGGATCACGGCTGCCTTCGGTCATACATTTCTCCGGTTTTTCGGGGTCCCCTTACCCCGGCTCTGAATTAATCCTATAAATCCCTTTGCGACAAAGCCATGTACATTCACCCCACAACCAATTACGGACGGGCGCAATACTTAGGCTGGCGTACGCGCCATTGCCTAGCCGCGCGCATTTTCAGACGCGCATTTATTCAGACAGGACAATCCCTTGATCCAGACTATTGCCGACGCTCTTGCCAAACAAGGCTATGATTCTCTAACCCCAGTCCAACAGGCCGTGACCGACCCGGCCCTAGCCGACGCTGACCTATTGGTATCCGCACAAACCGGATCCGGCAAGACCGTTGGTTTTGGTCTGGCCATTGCACCCACACTGCTGGGCAATTCCGAAAAATTCGGCCACGCCGGTGCACCGCTTGCGCTGGTCATTGCGCCCACCCGCGAATTGGCCATGCAGGTCAGCCGCGAATTGACGTGGCTTTACGGTCCTGCGGGTGCCGTGGTTACCACCTGCGTGGGCGGTATGGACACGCGCACCGAACGGCGTGCACTGGACCGGGGCGCACATGTTGTCGTCGCCACGCCAGGCCGCTTGTGCGACCACATCAAGCGTAACAACATCAACCTGTCGGACATCCGCGCCGTGGTGCTGGACGAAGCCGACGAAATGCTGGACCTCGGCTTTCGCGAAGAGCTTGAGTTCATCCTGTCCGAAGCACCCGAAGACCGCCGCACCTTGCTGTTTTCCGCGACCGTTCCGGCGGCGATTGCAAAGCTGGCGAAATCCTACCAGCGCAACGCGCAGCGGGTTGAGACCATTGGCGAGGCCAAGCAGCACACGGATATCGAATACCGCGCCCTGACCGTGCATCCGCGCGACACCGAAAATGCGATCATCAACGTATTGCGCTTTTACGAAGCCAAGAACGCCATCGTGTTCTGCAACACGCGCGCTGCTGTTGCCCGCCTGACCACACGGTTCACGAACCGGGGTTTCTCGGTCGTGGCGCTGTCAGGCGAGCTGTCGCAATCCGAACGAACCAATGCGCTGCAAGCGCTGCGTGATGGCCGCGCCCGTGTCTGTATTGCCACAGATGTCGCCGCCCGCGGCATCGACTTGCCCAATCTCGAACTGGTGATCCACGCTGATCTGCCGTCGAACTCGGATACCTTGCTGCACCGGTCTGGCCGGACAGGTCGTGCGGGTCGCAAAGGTGTGTCCGCCCTGATCGTGCCTGCAAAACTGCGCAGCAAAGCGAACCGCCTGATCGGTGGTGCCAAGCTGAAAGTCGAATGGGCCAACCCGCCATCCGCAGAAGAGGTGAACGCAGAAGACGAAAAGCGTTTGCTGGCTGATTCCGCATGGTCTGATCCGATCCCCGATGATGCAGCAGGTTTTGTTGCCAATCTGGTGGAACAGTTCAGCGCCGAACAACTCGCGACCGCTTTCGTCAATCTGTACCGTGCGCGTCAATCCGCACCAGAACAGCTGGCCGAACCCGGCACACCTGCTGATGAAAAGCCACGCGGTGACTTTGGCCCGTCGGTCTGGTTCTCGATCTCGATCGGGCGCAACCAAGAGGCAGAGCCGCGCACCATCCTGCCGATGATCTGCCGCATGGGCGATCTGACCAAGGATGACGTGGGCGCGATCCGTGTGCAGCCCAGCCATACATTCGTGGAAATCCTTGCCACGTCGGCTGCGAAATTCACCAATGCCCTTGGACCAGACATGAAGGTCGAAGACGGCGCGATCGTCACCAAACTGGACAAGGCCCCTGATCTGTCGCGCGGGCCCAAGCCCGGCGGTCGCGGACCAAAGCCGGATCGTGGCCCCCGCCCCGAACGTGCACCCCGCCCTGCTTATGACCCCGATGCGCCAACGGCCCCGCGCAAGCCCCGCGCCGAAACCGTAGAGGCATCTGTCGCGGTCAGCGAAAAGCCGCGCAGCCCCAAACCCTATGGCGACAAACCACGCGGTGATAAGCCCAAGTTCGAAAAGCCCCGCGCGCCCAAGGGGGAACGCCCACCAAAGTCGCATAAAACCGAACGCACGCCCATGAAGACCGGGGCCGCGCCCAAGCCAAAATCGAACCCCAAGCCCGACAGCTTTGACAAGCCCAAGGCAAAGGCTGTTTGGAAGAAAGACAAGCCCGCAGGCCCGCGCAGCGACGCACCGCGTGGTGATGCAAAACCGGCCACTGACAAACCTTTCAAGGCGCGTGCATCCGATCCGTCAAAGCGTTTCGTACCACCAAACAAACTGGGTAAACCCGGCGGCAAGCCCAAAGGCAGCAAGCCTGCAGGGGGCGGCGAAGGTGCGCCAAAGCGCCCCAAAACAAGCTTTCGGCCAAAGTAGGTCGTTACCACTACAGTAAATCTACAAACAGGGCGGCCTAGCGGGCTGCCCTGTTTGCGTTTCTAGCGGCATGAATTCAAACTCAAAAGCCAGCTTCGTGCCACGGAATTTTCAAAAATTCCGATCCGTTTTCTTCGAAGAAAACGGCGCATTACGATGGCGTTGTACTCCGTCCTTGAGTGCTGCGCGCAGACTGGACTTAACAACAAGCATCGGCTGGCCCTACTGAAACCTCTCTTTTTGCGGTGTGGTCTTTACAAAGTGGCGCTATACTTGCGTCCAAAGCCCCCGAACACCAGAAAGGTCTGCCCCATGGACGGTACATTCAATGAAAACGACATCTCCCGTGTGGTCGAGGCCGATCGCGCCCATATCTGGCACCATCTAAGCCAGCATAAACCCTATGAAACGACGGACCCCCGCATCATCGTCGAAGGCAAGGGCATGCGCGTCTGGGATCAAAAGGGCAAAGAGCATCTGGATGCCGTGTCCGGTGGCGTCTGGACCGTCAACGTCGGCTATGGCCGTGAAAGTATCGCGAATGCGGTCCGCGACCAGCTGATCAAACTGAACTATTTCGCAGGCTCTGCCGGGTCGATTCCGGGGTCTATCTTTGCCGAAAAACTGATCGACAAGATGCCTGGGATGAGCCGCGTCTATTACTGCAACTCAGGTTCCGAGGCGAACGAGAAGGGCTTTAAGATGGTCCGCCAGATTGCGCACAAGCGCTATGGCGGCAAGAAACACAAGATCCTCTACCGCGAC
Source organism: Sulfitobacter sp. (assembly GCF_041552635.1). Classification (GTDB taxonomy): domain Bacteria; phylum Pseudomonadota; class Alphaproteobacteria; order Rhodobacterales; family Rhodobacteraceae; genus Sulfitobacter. The sequence continues at coordinate 9,862 of NZ_JBFEKM010000019.1, read as the reverse complement.
CGCGACTATCACGGCACCACCATCGCCTGCCTGTCGGCGGGCGGGCAGGACGAACGCAACGCGCAATACGGCCCCTTTACCGACGGGTTCGTGCGCGTGCCCCATTGCCTTGAGTACCGCAAGTTTGAACAGGACGGCGCACCCGAGGATAACTATGGCGTTTGGGCAGCGGATCAGATCGAAAAGATCATCCTTGCCGAAGGCCCCGATACTGTTGGTGGGCTGTGCCTTGAACCCGTGACCGCAGGGGGTGGCGTTATTACCCCTCCCGATGGCTATTGGGAACGCGTTCAGGAAATCTGCCGCAAATATGACATCCTGCTGCACATCGACGAAGTCGTCTGCGGCGTGGGCCGGACCGGCGAATGGTTTGGCTATCAGCACTACGGCATCAAGCCTGACATGGTGACAATGGCCAAAGGTGTTGCCTCTGGCTATGCCGCGATCGCCTGCCTTGTGACCACCGAAGAGGTGTTCAACATGTTCAAGGATGACGCAGCTGATCCAATGAACTATTTCCGCGATATCTCGACCTTTGGCGGCTGCACCGCAGGGCCGACGGCGGGCATCGAAAACATGGCCATCATCGAGCGTGAAAACCTGCTGCAAAACACCACCGACATGGGCCACTACATGCTTGAGCAACTCGAAGAGCTGTCGGACAAGTATTCCGTTATCGGTCAGGTACGCGGCAAGGGTCTGTTCCTCGGGGCCGAGCTGGTCGAAGACCGAAGCACCCGCGTGCCGGTCGCTGAAAAGCTGGTGCAGGCGGTTGTGGCTGATTGTATGGCCCAAGGTGTGATCATCGGTGCCACCAACCGGTCCTTGCCGGGCAAAAACAACACGCTGTGCTTCAGCCCTGCCTTGATCGCCCAAAAAGACGACATCGACCAGATCATCACATCGGTCGATGGCGCATTGGGACGCGTCTTCGGGTAACCCCTTGTGCAACCCGGCCCCAAAGCGCCGGGTTGCACTGACAACAGGCCGCTTCCCGCCGACCGCACGATTTCTTCTGGAACTATACCTACCCTGATGCGTTAAAAGGTAATGATTAGTATTGGAGTAAGTCATGAAGAAGTTCTTGTTGATCCTGCCATTGATTGGCGCAATCTCTGCCTGTGAAACACAAAATCAGTCCGCTTTGACAGGTGCCGCCGCTGGTGCCGCCTTGGGTGCCGTCGTATCGAACGACAGCGACCGCACCAAAGGCGCTGTTTTGGGCGGCTTGGCTGGCGCAGCCGCTGGTGCCTACATTGGTCGCGGTGCAAACGGCCAGTGCGTCTACCAAAACTCTGCCGGTCAGCGTTATACAGCCGCTTGCCCATAAATCGGCGACCTAAGCGGATGAATAATCAGGCCTTGGCATTTGCCGGGGCCTTTTTTACGACCCCTAACGATAATGCCAGATTGCACGGGCACTAAGTCCAGCTTACGCTAGGCTCATGGCGCTTCCCGTTGAAACCTTTTTCCTGCACCCAGATGCCCAAGGCACATTGCAGCAGCAGATTCAGCAGATAATCGCCCAAGGCATCCTGTCGGGCAGATTTCGCACGGGTGAAAAGCTGCCATCGACCCGCAGGCTGGCCGCACACTTGGGTCTAAGTCGGATCACCGTCACCATCGCCTATACGGAACTGCTGGCGAATGATTATCTGACGTCGAAAGGCCGCTCGGGCTATTTCATATCCGAAAATGCCCCTGCACCACCCCAATTCACCCCTGCCGCAGAATCTACCGATGCCGTAGATTGGACCCGCGCCATCGGGCAGCGATTCAGTGGCGGCGTCACGCCTGTGAAACCCCAGGACTGGAACAGCTTTCGCTATCCCTTCATCTACGGTCAGGCGGATGCAACGCTGTTTGATCATGCAAATTGGCGGCTTTGCGCTTTGCAGGCTTTGGGCCAACGAGAATTTACATCCCTGACCACGGACTATTATGATCAGGACGACCCCAAGCTAATCGAATTCATCGCGCGCCACTCCCTGCCCCGTCGCGGGATATCAGCGCGGCCCGAACAAATCCTGATCACCCTTGGCGCGCAAAATGCCCTGTGGCTGACCGCGCAAGTATTGCTGACCCAACGCAGGCACGCCGCGGTGGAGGACCCCTGCTATCCGGCACTTCGCGATATTCTGTCGCAATCGCGATGCCACATGGCCCCCGTTCAAGTCGATCACCAAGGGTTGGTCCCCGACGCGATCCCCGATGAGACCGACGTTATTTTCACCACGCCAAGCCACCAGTGCCCGACAACCGCGACCATGCCCATGGCGCGGCGGCGTGCCTTGCTGGACCGCGCACGGGCGTTGGACGCCCTGATCGTCGAAGATGATTATGAATTCGAAATGTCCTTTCTCAAATCACCCTCCCCGTCCCTGAAATCTTTAGATAAGGACGGGCGCGTGATCTATGTCGGCAGCGTTTCGAAATCGCTGTTTCCGGGCCTGCGCCTTGGCTATCTGGTCGGGTCTGAGCCCTTCATCCGCGAGGCCCGCGCCCTGAGAGCCTCCGTTCTGCGCCACCCACCGGGGCATATCCAGCGCACTGCCGCCTATTTCCTATCACTGGGCCACTACGACGCGCTGGTCCGCCGGATGAGCAACGCCTTACACAACCGCCGCAATGAGATGGAACACGCGATAAAGGCAAACGGTCTGCAAATCGCCGGACGTGGTGCCTATGGCGGGTCGTCGTTTTGGATGCGCGCCCCTGATCACGTTCACACCGGTGATCTGGCCAAACGGTTGCAAGAAAAGGGCGTTCTGATTGAACCCGGCGCGCCGTTTTTCACCAGCGACACCCCACCACAGAACTACTACCGGCTTGCCTATTCCTCGATCCCGTCGGCACGGATTTCGGATGGTATTGCCCTTGTTGCGGACGCTTTGCACCACACGATGTAATCTGGCCTTATCCAGCCCCCTGCGCTGGCCCTAACCAGCGACCACCCCAAGCCATAGTGTTCGCGCAACACGACATAACTGCAAGGATGCCCCCCCAAATGAAGATGACCACCGAAGAAGCCTTTGTGAAAACCCTTCAGATGCATGGCATCGACAACGCGTTTGGCATAATCGGGTCAGCCATGATGCCGATCTCGGATATCTTCCCCGACGCTGGCATCACATTCTGGGATTGCGCCCACGAAGGCAGCGCTGGCATGATGGCTGACGGTTTTACCCGCGCGACAGGCAAGATGTCGATGATGATCGCGCAGAACGGCCCCGGCATTACTAATTTCGTGACGGCAGTGAAAACCGCCTATTGGAACCACACACCCTGCCTTTTGGTCACCCCGCAAGCCGCGAACAAGACCATTGGCCAAGGCGGATTTCAGGAAATGGAGCAGATGAACCTGTTCGCCGATTGCGTCGCCTACCAAGAAGAAGTCCGCGATCCGTCACGCATCGCCGAAACCCTGAACCGTGTGATTATGCAGGCGAAACGGGCCTCTGCCCCCGCGCAAATAAACGTTCCGCGCGATTTCTGGACCCAAGTGATCGACATCGACCTGCCCGAAATCGTCGCCTTCGAGCGCCCCTCGGGCGGGGAAGCCGCCATCACCAAGGCTGCTGCTTTGCTGTCCACCGCCAAGTTTCCCGTGATCTTGAACGGTGCCGGCGTGGTGCTGGCAACAGGCGGGATCGAGGCAAGCAAACTGCTGGCAGAACGCCTAAGCGCACCCGTTTGCGTCGGCTACCAGCACAACGATGCCTTTCCCGGCGGGCACCCGCTGTTCGCAGGCCCCTTGGGCTATAACGGGTCCAAAGCAGGGATGGAGCTGATCGCCCGCGCCGATGTGGTCCTCGCCCTTGGCACCCGGCTTAACCCGTTCTCGACCTTGCCCGGCTATGGCATGGATTACTGGCCCCAGGACGCGAAGATCATTCAGGTCGACATCAACCCCGACCGTATCGGTCTGACCAAAAAGGTCAGCGTTGGCATCGTCGGTGACGCAACCAAAGTCGCCACAGCACTGCTGGCCAATCTATCGGACACCGCTGGCGATGAGGGACGCGATGACCGAAAAGCCACCATTGGCGAAACCAAGTCGAAATGGGCGCAGCAACTGTCAGGTATGGACCACGAAGAAGACGATGTCGGCACCAGTTGGAACGAACGCGCCCGCGCCGACAAACCCGACTGGATGAGCCCCCGCATGGCGTGGCGCGCGATTCAGTCCGCGCTGCCCGCCAATGCGATCATCTCCTCCGACATCGGCAACAACTGCGCCATCGGCAACGCCTATCCGTCGATTGACGAAGGCCGGAAATATCTGGCCCCGGGTCTGTTCGGCCCCTGTGGCTACGGCCTTCCCGCCATTGTCGGGGCCAAAATCGGCTGCCGTGATGTCCCCGTCGTGGGCTTTGCCGGTGATGGTGCGTTTGGTATCTCGGTTAACGAACTGACGGCGATCGGCCGCGGCGAATGGCCCGCCGTAACTCAGGTGGTTTTCCGCAACTACCAATGGGGCGCTGAAAAGCGCAACTCGACTCTGTGGTTCGACGATAACTTTGTCGGGACCGAACTGGACGAACAGGTGTCTTACGCAGGCATCGCGCAGTCTTGCGGTTTGCAAGGTGTCGTGGCGCGCACCATGGACGAACTGACAGCAGCGCTGAACAAGGCCGTAGACGACCAGATGAACCACGGCAAAACCACCCTGATCGAGGCGATGATCAATCAGGAACTGGGCGAACCCTTCCGCCGCGATGCGATGAAAAAACCCGTCGCGGTCGCTGGCATCAGCAAAGACGACATGCGCCCCCAGACGGTCTAGGGCGTGTCAGGCAGCCATATCCTTGTGATCAACGCAGGGTCGTCATCGATCAAGACGGCCCTGTTTGACGGCAATCTGGCAGAAGTCCTGCGGATCGAGGCGACAGGCATCGGCGGCACGGGCGCGTTGAAAATCGCGGCCACTGCGCATGCCACAAACCTGCCCGATAATGCCACAGCCCTTGCCGCGATCTTTGACGCGCTGCAACAGCAGGGTATCGCTATCACCGCACTGCGCGCTGTTGCGCACCGCGTCGTCCATGGCGGCACCACACTGACCGCTCCCTGCCGCATCACGCCCCAAGTCCGCCAAGCCATTGCAGATTGTGTCCCGCTTGCCCCCCTACACAACCCGCATCATCTGGCAGCCATTGACGCGGTCGAAACCCTGGCCCCCGACCTGCCACAATGTGCCAGTTTCGACACCGCATTTCACGCCACGACCCCAGATATCGCCCGCCGCTATGCACTGCCTGATCGCCCCGATCTGACGGGCCTGCAACGCTACGGCTTTCACGGCACCAGCTATGCCGCCCTTGTCCGCGTGCTGCCGCAACAAAGCGGTGCCCTGCCCAAACGCTTGCTCGCCTGCCACCTTGGCAATGGCGCTTCGCTTTGCGCGATCCTTGACGGGCAAAGCGTGGCAACAACGATGGGGTATTCCCCTCTATCCGGCCTGACGATGGGAACGCGCGTGGGCGAGATTGACGCAGGGGCCGTGCTGCGCCTTGTCCGCCAGCTTGGGCTAGAAAAGACTGAAACCCTGCTAAATCATCACTCCGGCCTTCTGGGTCTGTCAGACCTAAGCTCGGACATGCGCAGTCTGGAAAACAGCAACAACCCCAAGGCGCGGTTTGCCATCGACCATTTTTGCTATTGGGCCGGACGGCAGGCAGGGTCCATGATCGCAGCCATGGGCGGGCTGGATGCCGTGGCCTTCACAGGCGGCATCGGCGAGAATTCAAGCCACATCAGGAACGCCATTCTTGACAAGCTTTCGTGGATGGGAAACTTTCCCAGCTATACCATTGCCGCGCAGGAAGAAATTCAGATCGCGCGCGAAGCCAGCAACGTGCTGACCACAGACCAAAAGGGCCAGAATGACGCATAAGCAACCCGTTCTCGACCTCAGCCCTCCCGTGTCTGACGAGATCCGCAAAACCACCTGCTATATGTGCGCCTGCCGCTGTGGGATAAACGTTCACCTGAAGGCAGGCAAAGTCGCCTATATCGAAGGCAACCGCGACCACCCCATCAACAAAGGTGTGCTGTGCGCCAAAGGCAGCGCCGGCATCATGCAGCACAACGCACCTGCCCGCCTGCGCAAACCGTTGAAACGTGTCGGCGAACGAGGATCAGGCGAATTCGAGGAGATCGAGTGGGACGAGGCGTTGCAGATCGCGACCGATTGGCTGGCCCCGATCCGCGCCAACGCCCCCGAAAAGCTGGCGTTCTTTACAGGCCGTGATCAATCGCAAAGCTTCACGTCATACTGGGCGCAAAACTTTGGCACGCCGAATTATGCGGCGCATGGCGGGTTCTGTTCGGTCAATATGGCCGCAGCGGGTATTTATACCATGGGCGGCGCATTCTGGGAATTCGGCCAGCCCGACTGGGATCACACCAAGCTGTTCATGCTGTTCGGCGTGGCCGAGGATCACGATAGTAACCCGATCAAGATGGGTATCGGCAAGATCAAAGCACGCGGCGCGCGGGTCATCGGGGTGAACCCAATCCGCACCGGATATAACGCCGTGGCCGATGATTGGGTCGGCATCACGCCGGGCACAGACGGCCTGTTCATTCTGTCGATGGTGCATTGCCTGATGAAGGCCGGACGCATTGACCTTGACTATCTAGCGCGGTTCACCGATGCGCCTGTGCTGGTCAATGGCGATGAAAACTCGCCCGAATTCGGCCTGCTGCTGCGCGACGACGCTGGCAAGCAGCTGGTGGTCTGCCGCAAGACCGGCAAGCTGACCGCGTTCGATAAACCCGGCGTGCACCCTGATCTGTCCGCCACCCATACCGTCGATGGCATCACTCATCGCCCCGTCTTTCACCATATGGCCGAAAAATACCTCAGCGACGACTACGCCCCCGAAGCTGTCGCCGACCGCTGCGGCATCCCTGCGAAACGCATCCGCGCCATTGCCGCCGAAATTGCCCGCGTGGCCTTTGACGAAGCGTTCGAGCTAGACCACCAATGGACCGACTTCCGCGGCGACGTGCACAAGACAATGACCGGCCGCCCGGTGTCATTCCACGCCATGCGCGGGATTTCGGCCCATGCCAACGGGTTCCAGACCTGCCGCGCGCTCCATACGCTTCAAATCATCCTCGGCACGGTCGAGGTTCCCGGCGGATTTCGCTTTAAACCGCCCTACCCAAAACCTGCCACCGCACACCCTAAACCCCATTGCGGCGTGACGCCCGGCAAACCGCTGGATGGCCCGCACCTTGGCTTTGTCCAAGGCCCCGACGATCTGGCGCTCAATCCCGACGGCACCCCCGCGCGCATCGACAAGGCCTTTACTTGGGAAAACCCGATGAGCGCGCATGGCCTGATGCATATGGTGATCTCGAACGCCCATGCCGGTGATCCCTACAAGATCGACACGCTGTTCATGTATATGGCCAACATGTCATGGAATTCGTCCATGAACACCGGCGGCGTGATGAAGATGCTGACCGACAAAGACGCCAACGGCGACTACGTGATCCCGCATATCATCTACTCTGATGCCTATTCCTCCGAGATGGTGGGCTTTGCCGACCTGATCCTGCCCGACACGACCTATCTGGAACGCCACGATTGTATCAGCCTGCTGGACCGCCCGATGTGCGAGGCTGACGCCGCAGCAGATGCGATCCGCTGGCCCGTCGTTGAACCTGACCGCGATGTGCGCGGCTTTCAGTCGGTGCTCTGTGATCTGGGCGCGCGGCTTGGCCTACCGGGCTTTGTCGACGATACAGGCGGCCAGAAATACGCCGACTACGCCGATTATATCGTGAACCATGAACGCCGCCCTGGCATCGGCCCGCTGGCAGGCTTTCGCGGCGCGGATGGCAACAAGGCAGGGCGCGGCACTCCGAACCCCAATCAACTCGAACGCTATATCGAAAACGGCGGCTTCTTTACCCACCACATCCCCGATGGCGCGCAATATTACAAACCGTGGAACAACGCCTACCAAAACTGGGCCGTTGAAACCGGCCTTTTCGACACACCCCAGCCCTATCTGTTTTCGCTCTATGTCGAACCGATGCGCCGCTTCCAGCTTGCCGCCGAAGGCCACGGCAACCGCCAGCCCCCCGACCACCTGCGCGACCGGATCAAACACACCATGTCGCCCCTGCCGATCTGGTACGAAACCGACCAACAGGGCAACGACGGCTTCACCATCACCGCGCTCACCCAACGCCCCATGGCGATGTATCACAGCTGGGGCAGTCAGAACGCGTGGCTGCGGCAAATCCACGGCCACAACCCGCTATATCTTCCGACCAAACTGATGCGCGAACACGACCTGAACGACAGCGATTGGGCCCGCGTCACCTCCCCCCATGGGGAAATAACGGTGCCCGTTATGGAAATGGCCGCTTTGAACGAAAATACCGTCTGGACATGGAATGCCATCGGCAAACGCAAGGGTGCCTGGGCGCTTGATGAACAGGCCCCCGAAGCAACCAAAGGCTTCCTGCTCAACCACCTGATCCACGAATTGCTCCCCCCCAAGGGTGACGGCCTGCGCTGGTCCAACTCTGACCCCATAACAGGCCAAGCCGCATGGTTCGACCTCAAGGTTAAAATCGAAAAGGCACCCGCCCCGTCAGAATCCAAACCAAACACCCCGAAACAGAAATCTCCTGTTCCCACCGCACCAAAAGACCTCGCTTAGAAATCAAACACACCGCCCCTTCTCTGGCTCTGAAATATCCCGGGGGTATGGGGGCTGGCCCCCACTCCGACACCAGCAAAGCAAACCACACATGACCGAACTGCCACAAACCACTCAGAAAAAGCTCGGTCTTGTGATCGATCTGGACACCTGTGTCGGCTGCCACGCCTGCGTGATTTCCTGCAAAGGCTGGAACACAGAAAACTACGGCGCGCCGCTGTCAGACCAAGACGCTTACGGTGCGGCACCTTCCGGCACTTTCCTGAACCGTGTACACAGCTACGAGGTCCAGCCGACCGAAGGTCCTGCCCAACTGGTACATTTCCCCAAATCCTGCCTCCATTGCGAGGACGCGCCCTGTGTCACTGTCTGCCCTACAGGTGCCAGCTACAAGCGGGTCGAGGACGGGATCGTGCTGGTCAACGAATCCGACTGCATCGGCTGCGGGCTTTGCGCTTGGGCCTGCCCCTACGGCGCGCGCGAACTGGACCAAGCGGCTGGCGTGATGAAAAAATGCACCCTGTGCGTCGACCGCATCTATAACGACAACCTTCCCGAACAAGACCGCATTCCCGCCTGCGTACGCACCTGCCCGTCGGGCGCGCGGCATTTCGGCGATCTGGGCGACCCGAACAGTGACGTCAGCAAGTTGGTCGCGGATCGGGGCGGCGTCGATTTGATGCCTGAACAGGGCACCAAGCCGGTCAACAAATATCTGCCTCCGCGCCCCAAAGACCAAATGCCGGAATTTGACGTGCTTGCCCCGTTTCTTGCCCCCATCGATCAGGAGCCGAAGGGCTTTCTGGGGTGGCTTGACCGTACCTTGGATAAAATCTGATGCATCCCGCCCCTTCTGTGATCTTCTTTAGCGTGTTCTCTGGCTTGGGCTTTGGCCTGTTGTTCTGGCTTGGCCTTGGCATACCGTCGCCAACGGGCGTCGTTGCGTTTGTGTTTTTCGCCATTGCCTATCTGCTGGCCGTTGGCGGGTTGGTCGCCTCGACCTTCCACTTGGGCCAGCCCAAGCGCGCTCTCAAAGCCTTCAGCCAATGGAAGACAAGCTGGCTTAGCCGCGAGGCAATATGTGCCGTGGGCGCGTTGATCTTGATGGCGATCTACGGTTTCGGGGCCGTGTTTCTTGAGCAGCACTGGCGTGCAATCGGGGTTCTGGGCGGGCT
>NZ_JBFEKM010000018.1:0-36386 GCF_041552635.1 Sulfitobacter sp. | reverse complement strand
TGCCCCGGCATGGATTACTGCGCGCTGGCCACAGCCCGTTCGATCCCGATCGCTCAGGAGATCGCGACCCGCTTTGACGAACTCAAGCTGGAACACGAAGTTGGCCCGCTCAAGATCAAGATCTCGGGCTGCATCAACGCCTGTGGTCACCACCATGTGGGCCATATCGGGATCCTGGGCCTTGATCGTGCAGGTGTGGAAAATTACCAGATCACGCTTGGTGGCGACGGTACCCAAGACGCGACCCTTGGCGAACGCGCCGGTCCTGGTTTCTCGGCCGACGAGATTATTCCCGCCATTGAACGTCTGGTGCGTGGGTACCTAAACCTGCGCAGTGAACCCTCCGAGACCTTCCTGCAGACCTACCGCCGCCTTGGGTTGGCCCCGTTCAAGGCCGCCCTCTATCCGGAAGCCCGTGCCAATGCCGCGTGATACCCTTGTTCCAAATGGACAAAAAATCCTCCCCGAAGGGCCGGATCATATCGCAGCGCTGACCGCGCAAGTAACAGCGCTGAACAACAGCCTGCGCCATCATAGCGCCACGGATGTGCTGCGTGCGGCCATCGAAAACGTGCCCAATCTCGCGCTGGTCTCAAGCTTTGGTGCGGAATCTGTGGCGTTGCTGCATTTGGCCGCGATGGTTAAGCGCGATCTGCCGGTGCTGTTCATCGACACGGAAATGCTGTTCGCAGAAACGCTGGTCTACCAACAAGAACTCAGCGAACGGTTGGGCTTGCGCAACATCCAGATCATCCGCGCCGCTGACATCTTGGAAAAGGACCCCGACGGAACATTGCATCAGCGCGACCCAGACGCCTGCTGTGCGTTTCGCAAAACCGTGCCGCTGCAAAACTCGTTGCAAGGCTTTGACGGCTGGATCACGGGGCGCAAACGCTTTCAGTCCGGCACCCGCGCATCCTTGCCGTTTTTCGAGGTTGAAACCCCGCCAAATGCCACCGCGCGGATCAAGGTGAACCCCCTTGCCCATTGGCAGGCCAGCGACGTCGCCGACTATATCGACGAGAACCGCCTGCCCCGCCATCCTTTGGTGGCACAGGGCTATCCCAGCATCGGCTGCGCGCCCTGCACGTCCAAGGTCAAGCCCGGCGAAGACCCCCGCGCAGGGCGTTGGCGCGACACACAAAAAGAAGAATGCGGCATCCATTTTGTCGACGGCAAGATGGTCCGAACAGGAGCAAAAACATGACACAGCTAGTGACCGATAAAGGCTTTACACCAGACGATTGGACAGCGGGTTTTGCGGTGCTCGGCTGCGCCAATGACGCAGTCGCCTTGCATGTGCCATCCGACGCGCAACCGGGCGACATCCAGCTGAACCACACGTTGCAAATCATCCGCATCGATTTCCCAAGCTCCGCCGACGGGCGCGGTTTTACGATCGCCAAACAGCTGCGGCTGCTGGGCTATACGGGACGATTACGCGCACATGGTCACGTACTGGCCGATCAATATGCGATGGCGCGTCGGGCAGGCTTTGACGAGGTCGAAATCCCCGATGATCTGGCGACGCGACAACCCCAAGACCAATGGCTGGCCCGTGCAAATTGGCAAGACCATGACTATCAGTCCCGCCTGCGCGGCTGATACGGGTCTTTTCCTACCCCCTTCCTTGCCCTAAAGACAAAGGCGGCGCGCCGGATGTGCGTGCCGATGAAACCATGACCGAGCATTCCCAAGTGACCCAGACCAACGCCAAAGCCGTGCCGACCCTGCCCGATGCGCAAACTGTGATCTCAGTTAAACATTGGACCGACCGTTTGTTTTCCTTCCGCGTGTCGCGCCCTGCGTCCTTGCGGTTCCGGTCGGGTGAATTCGTAATGATAGGCCTGATGGGCGACCCTGACCCAAAGACCGGCAAGCAAAAGCCGCTGTTGCGGGCCTATTCAATTGCGTCGCCGTCGTGGGATGATGAGCTCGAGTTTTATTCGATCAAGGTCCAGGACGGCCCGCTGACGTCGAAACTGCAGCACATCCAGCCCGGTGACCAGATCATCCTGCGGCCCAAACCCGTTGGCACGCTGGTGCATGACGCGTTGCTACCGGGCAAGCGGCTGTGGCTGTTTGCGACCGGCACCGGCTTTGCGCCTTTCGCGTCGTTGCTGCGCGAACCTGAAACCTACGAGAACTTCGATCAGGTTATCGTAACCCACACCGTGCGTGACGTAGCAGAGCTGGATTATAGCCGCAGTCTGATCGAAGATATCCAGAATGACGAAATGATGCACGAGCTGATCGGCAAGGATAATCTGGCCAAGATCGTCTATTACCCGACCACGACCCGCCAAGACAGCCCCAAGATGGGTCGTATCACGACACTGCTGCAAGACGGCACGGTGTTTGCGGATCTGGGTATTGACGGGATCAATGCCGACACCGACCGCGGCATGGTTTGCGGCAGCCTAGGCTTCAACAAGGATATCAAAGACGTTCTTGAAGGCTTCGGCCTTGAGGAAGGCGCGAATTCCGATCCCAAACACTATGTCGTGGAAAAAGCCTTCGTCGGCTAGACTTACCGATCCCCGGACATTAAAAAACCGCGCCCTCTTGCGAAGGCGCGGTTTTCTTTTTGCGATATCCCTAAGGATTACATGTTCAGCGCAGCACGGACACGGTCCAGAACTTCGCCAAGCGTATCTGGGTTTTCGCTGGCTGTTTCAACGCCACGCATCAACAGGGTTTTCTGCATGCCGGGCAGGTCAGATTCGTCGATCATGGTCTTGACTGCCTCAAGATCGAAACCTTCGACGGTCAATGGCTGCGCAGGTGTTTCTGCGGTAACAGTCGCGTCTGCTTCGGCAGTCACAGCAGGCGCTTCAGCCTCGACCTTGGCTTCCTCGGCTGCTTGTGCAGCGGAATCCGTTGCTGCCACGACTTCGGCTTCGGCAGCCTCGGCGGCTTCATTTGCGGCAGTCGCGGCATCGCTTGCCACTTCGGACGTTGCTGCCATCGTGCTGCTTGCAGCATCCGAGACTTCCTCCGCGGCGTTGCTGGCGGCTTCATCTGCCACTTCAGCAGTGTCGCTTGCCGCTTCACTGGTAGCTTCGGCTGCGTCGCTGGCTGCTTCGTCCGCCACTTCAGCTGCGTCACTGGCTGCATCTACGCCATCTTGCGCTGTCTCAGTCACTGTGGCCGCAACGTCAGACGCTGCTTCGGATGTCGCATCAACCGCGTCGGACGCTGTTTCTGCTGCCGCGTCTGCCGCATCGCTGGCCGTGTCGGCAACCGAAGTCGCGGCGTCGGAGGCCATTTTCATCGCCTCGTCTGCCGCCTCAGCGGTAGCAGCAGCTGCGTCTTCGCTGGCCTGAACGGCAGCATCAGCCACGTCCGACGCCGCTGCGGCAACTGCATCCGCAGCCGCATCAGCCGCTTCGGCGGTTGCTTCGACAGCGTCGGCAACTGCGCCTTCGGTCGCTTCAACTGCGTCGCCGACGGCAGCTGTTGCACTGTCCAACGCTTCGGGCGCGTTGACTGCATCCGATGCCGATGTCGCGATTTCTTGGACTGATCGACCGGAATACAGCATGTATCCCCCGAATGCGATCACAGCCGCGATAATGATCCAGATGAGGTTTTTCATGACAATATAGTCCCTTTGAACTTGGTAGATTTCGTGTCGTGCACCAAATATGCACGCTCAAATTGTCAAATGCGCTTTCATTTGTCAGGTTGCAAGGTTGAAACGCCCCTTTTAACCGACTTTACCCCCATTTTGCGGCTTGAAGAAGCACTTATGCAGGTTTACCTTCTGTCTTCGATATTACGGAACAATCAAAGGACGTTCATCATCGCTCGCAGACCACATAACGCGCCGCCACAAAGAGACACGGGCCCGCGCATTAACGAAAATATCCGCTCTAATGAAATTCGTCTGATCGGTGCCGACGGCGAAAACGTCGGGGTCGTCACGCCAGGCCGTGCCATGGAAATGGCCGAAGAAGCCGGGCTGGACTTGGTCGAGATCTCTCCCAACGCCAACCCGCCCGTGTGCAAGATCATGGATTTCGGCAAATTCAAATACGAGACGCAAAAGCGCGAAGCCGAAGCGCGCAAAAAGCAAAAGATCATCGAGATCAAAGAGGTCAAGTTCAGACCGAACACCGATACAAATGACTATCAGGTCAAAATGCGGAACGTGTTCAAGTTTCTGGACAATGGCGACAAAGTCAAAATCACCCTGCGCTTTCGCGGTCGTGAGATGGCGCACCAGAATTTGGGCCGCCAATTGCTGGAACGCGTCGCCGAAGACACCAAAGAGGTGGGCCGCGTCGAAAACTTCCCCAAGATGGAAGGCCGTCAAATGGTCATGCTGATCGGCCCGATGCCGAACAAGTAAGACGCTTTCCGGCTTTGCTAAGTCAGACATAAAAAACGCCCCTGTGAGTAATCACAGGGGCGTTTTTTCATTTCAGGGACCCAGTCTTACTGTTGCAGCAAGCTGGTAATGTTGCGCACGACCGCGCGACGGTTGGCCGGTTGCGCGGTCAGGGACGGCACCTTCAACGCCGTCTCACCATAGCCTTGGGTGATCAGGTTTGCCGGTGGTACGTCAAAATATTCCGTCAACGCCAAAGCAACGGTTTCGGCACGACGGTCCGACAGCGCGAGGTTATAGCCCGCATCGCCAACGGCGTCCGTGTGCCCTTCTATCAGGATGACCGTGCGCGGATCGTTGCGGATCGCACCGGTTATTGCCGTACCGATCTTGGCCAGCGCGCGCGCCTGTTCGGGCTGGATAGCAGCAGACCCCGTTGCGAAACGCACCGCATCCAGTTCAACCTCGGGGGCCAAAGCGCGGACTTGACGGATATCGCGAACCTGCCGCAACGAGAACCGCTGTGCTTGTGAATCGCGCAACTGTGTTTCAAGGGCGACGCGCAGGGCTTCTTCGTTTTGCTGGCTGGCAAGGGTGTTGGTCTGTTGGACCTGCGGCAATTCGTTCACAACGATGCGCTGTTCAACCTGCGTGTCGTCAAACAACACATATTGGTTGCCCTGCGGGTCAACATTGATCCGGCGCAACACCGTCCCGTCACGACCAAGGATGGTCACCACTTTGCTACCATCGGGCTTGGTCACAGTCGTGCGGGCAGAACCGTCGTTGAACGTCTCGCGACGAACTTCGTCGCCAGCCTGACGCACCAATGCATCGTCATCTTTCAGCACGCGCAAATCACCATTCGGGTCTTCGACGACCAAACGGTCACCCGAATTGCTCACAACTTTGGATCCGTTCTTGAGTACGGCACCGACCGCGACAGCCCCCAGCCCCAGCAAAAGCGCCTTTTCGAACTTGCTCAGCCCCTTGTCTTCTTCGGGTGCCGTTTCGGCTGCCGCCTGCCCCGTTACCGCGGTCGAGAATTCCTCGTCCGATGTGCGGGTTTGCTCGGCTGTGACCTCTTCGGTCTCGACTTGCGCTTCTGCTTCGCCACTGTCTGCGGCGGCGGCTGATTGCGCAGCTGCAGCAGCCTCTACGGCGCGTTGTTCCAGACGCGCTTCCTCAGCGGCCTGCTGGGCAGCAAGGTCGGCAGCAATCTGCTCTTCTGTTTTTGGGGCATCAGCAGGGGCAGCTTCGGCTTGATCTGCCGGGACTTCGGTCACTTCAGCCTGCGCTGGCTCTGCTTGCTGTGTCGGTTCCGCTGTTGCTTCAGCCTCTTGAGCTTCGGCAGCAGGTGTGACGTCTTGCGTCGCCACAGGCTCAGCCGTCGCAGCCGCATCAGCTGCTGCTTTTGCTTCCGCGTCGGCGGCAATCTGGGCTGCAACCGCCTCTTCATTCGCCTTCGCGTCGGCTGCCATTTGCGCTTCGGCTGCTTCTTGTGCCTCTGCAGCTGCTTTTTCACTTGCAGCAGCTTCCGCCGCCGCCGACGCATCGGCCGCGGCCTGTGCGTCTATCACAGCCTGCGCGTCAGCCGCAGTCTGTGCATCCCTTACAGCCTGTGCATCTGCTTCTGCCTGCGCCTCAGCAGCCACACGGGCATCCTCGGCGGCTTGTGCCTCAGCTACGGTTTCTTCGGCTTGTTGTGCTGTGGCTTCGGCCTCGGCTGCCGCCTGATCAGCCTGTGCTGCTTCATCAACAGCCTCGGTCGCACCTGTGACCTGATCTAGCGCCCCTTGCAGCTGCGCGTCCAGCTCTTCGGCTGTCGTCACCTCGGTGCCATCAGGCAACACGCATGGGAATACCAGATCGGCCTCGGCACCCTCAACAGCGCAGTCAGCAACAGTTGTTTGCGCGAACCCGCCCGTTGGCAGCGCAAGCGCCACACACATCGTCAAAGAAGTGGTCGATTTAAGAATTCTAAACATTTCATATCCTTACGGAGTTACTACACAACGCCGTTCGGGCAGCGCTTGGTGTAAAACTCCCTACCAATCGTTTGGTTCCAACATGCAGATGCCAGACAGCACAAAGCCGCCTTCGATACTACGAAGACGGCTTTGCTGGTGTTTAATCCTCAGTTCGTCCAATGTGCGATCAGGCCAGTGCAGCAACCGCCCGCTTGGTCATCACGCCAATCAAATGAGCGCGGTAATCGCCCGATCCATGCAAATCGCTGATCATGCTGCTGCCATCCACGGTCAGGCCAGCAACCGCATCCGCGCTAAAGTTATCGGACAACGCGGCCTCGGCCTCGCTCCAGCGGAAAACACCGTTCTCGGACGCGCCGGTGACGGCAACACGCACGCCATCGCTGAATTTGGCGACATAGACTGCCACCAATGGAAAGCGCGACGCGGGCTGGATGAACTTCTCGTAATGCGCTTTTTCAGGCACCGGAAATCTGACTTCGGTAATGATCTCACCCTCATCCAAAGCCGTGGCAAACATGCCCTCAAAGAAATCATCGGCGGCAATTTCGCGCGCATTGGTGATAATTGTCGCGCCGCTGGCCAGAACAGCCGCCGGATAGCAGGCCGAAGGGTCATTATTGGCAACCGATCCGCCAATTGTCCCGCGATTGCGTACTGCCGGATCACCGATCCGCGCCGCAAGGCCCGCCAGCGCTGGATAATGCGATGCGACCTCTTTTGCGACGGTGGCATGAACCGTACCACCACCAATGCAAACGCGGCCATCGTCATCCATACAAACGCCTTGCATTTCGGCAATCCCGCTAAGCGACACCAAAACCGACGGCATCGCCAACCGCGCCTTGAGCGTCGGGATCAAAGTCTGCCCGCCACTCATTGGCTGCGCTTCTTCACGCCCCAACGCCTTGACCGCATCCTCGATGCTGGTCGGCTTTTCTACGTCAAAATTATACATCTTTCGTCCTTCCGATCAGAGAGCGGGGCCAAAACCACCAAACTCCCCGCTTCATTTTGCCAAATAAACTCCGGGGGGCGCGGGGGGCTGGCCCCCCGTCCCGTCCTCTCATCCTAGCTGTTCATCGCGGCCCAGACACGCGCTGGTGTCACGGGCATGTCGATGTGACCCACATCCTTGCCACCCGACCGCATGGCATCCAGCACCGCATTGACCACCGCCGGTGGCGATCCGATTGCCCCCGCCTCGCCACAACCTTTGACCCCCAAGGGGTTGTGCGTACAAGGCGTCTGGCAGGAATGATCCACCGTATAGAATGGCAGGTCACTGGCGCGCGGCATCGCGTAATCCATATAGGATGCGCTCAGCAGCTGTCCTTCGCTGTCATAGGTACAGTTCTCCATCAACGCCTGACCGATCCCTTGCGCCAGACCGCCATGCACCTGCCCTGTCACGATCATCGGATTCACGATATTGCCAAAGTCATCGGCAGCCGCGAAGCGTTCGATCGTCACATGGCCTGTCTCCGGGTCAAGCTCGACCTCGCAAGCATAGGCACCGGACGGATAGGTAAAGTTGGACGGATCGTAGAACGCCGTCTCTTCCAGACCTGGCTCGATGTCTTCCAACGGATAGTTATGCGGCACATAAGCCGCCAAGGTCACATCGCCCCAAGCCACGGATTTATCCGTGCCTGCGACGCTGAACGCACCATCTTTCAGCTCGATATCGCCCTCGGACGCTTCCAGCAGGTGGGATGCGATTTTCTTCGCCTTGGCGATGATTTTTTCCGTCGCGCGCACCATAGCAGATCCACCAACAGCCAAGGATCGCGACCCGTAGGTCCCCATCCCCATTGGCGTATTGGCAGTGTCGCCATGCACGATTTCGATCATATCCTCGGGAATGCCGATCATCTCGGCGATCACCTGCGGAAAGGCCGTTTCATGCCCCTGCCCGTGGCTGTGTGATCCGGTCATAACCACCAGACCACCGGTTGCATTCACCCGCACGGTAGCGGATTCGTACAGACCCGCCCGCGCGCCAAGCTGGCCGACAAGGTTCGACGGCGCGATGCCGCAGGCCTCGATATAGCAGTTCACGCCGAAACCGCGCAGCTTGCCTTTGGCCTCGGAGTCCTTGCGACGGGCTGCGAAACCGGCCATGTCGGAAATCTCTTCCAGCTTGTCCATGGTCGCCACGTAATCGCCGGTGTCATATTCCACCGCCACAGGCGTGGCATAGGGGAATTCGGTGATAAAGTTCTGACGGCGCAGGGCAATCGGATCGACACCCAATTCATGCGCACATTTATCAACCAGCCGCTCCAACTGATACGTCGCCTCGGGACGGCCGGCACCACGGTAAGCGTCGACAGGAACGGTGTTGGTGAACACGGCCTTGACGTTCACATAGATCAGCGGTGTTTTATAATTTCCCGCCATCAACGTTCCATGCAGCCATGTGGGAACCGATGGCGCGAAGGTCGACAGATAGGCACCCATGTTGGCATAGGTGTCTGTGCGCAAAGCGGTAAAGTTGTTGTCCTTGTCCAGCGCCATTTCGATCTTGGTGACGTGATCGCGGCCATGGGCATCCGACATGAACGCCTCGGACCGGCTGGAGGTCCATTTGACCGGACGGTTGCACGCCTTGGCAGCGAAGGTCACGAATGCCTCTTCCTGATAGTGGAAGATTTTCGTGCCAAAACCGCCGCCCACATCAGGGGCCACAACGCGCAGCTTGTGTTCGGGGATGCCCAGAACAAACGCGCCCATCAACAGGCGGATCACATGCGGGTTTTGCGACGTCGTATATAGCGTGTGATCGCCGGTACCACGGGCAAAGTCGCCGACAGCCACCCGCGGTTCCATCGGGTTGGCGATCAGACGGTTGTTGACCAGTTCCAGCGTGGTAACGTGGTGGGCTTCTTCGAACGCCTTATCGACGGCACCCTTGTTTTCCTCGACGAACCCCCAATCATAGCACAGGTTCGACATCAGATCGTCATGGACCTTGGGCGCATCCGCTTTGACGGCTTCCTTCATGTCAATGACGGCGGGCAGATCGGTGATGTCCAGCACAATGGCTTCGGCGGCATCGCGGGCCTCGGACAGGGATTCAGCCACAACAGCGGCGATCGGTTCACCCACATGGCGCACCTTGCCATGGGCCAGAACAGGGTGGCGCGGTTCTTGCATGACTTCGCCATGCTTGTCCGTCACCTGCCAGCCACATGGGATCGACCCGACGGCCTCAAAATCCGCACCGGTGAAAATCTTGACCACACCCGGCATGCCCTCGGCAGCCGATGTATCCACCGAATTCAAGGTGCCATGCGCAATATCCGAGCGCAGAAAAAACACATAGGCCTGCCCGCGCAGGTTGATATCATCCGTGTAATTGCCTTCACCGGTCAAAAACCGGACGTCTTCGCGCCGCTTGCTGCTGGCACCAATTCCGCCATCCTTTGGCATAGTTAATCCTCCCTATGGGGTGCCGTTTCGTGTCGGGCACCATCGCGTTTGCAGGTTTATTCTGTTGGTATGGCGCCACCCGGAACCGCAGGGATACGCCTTTTTGCATCGGTTTTATGCGTCTGCGCGTGCCTCCTCGCACATGCAGACAAGCCGCCTTTTATTCAGCAGCCAATGCGCTGACGTCTTGGCCGGAAGCCGCCATGATTGCCTTGACGATGTTGTGGTAGCCGGTGCAGCGGCAGATGTTGCCATCCAGATAGTGGCGCACTTCGGCTTCGGTCGGCTTGGGATTGTCTTTCAACAAGGCCGAGGCAGACATGACCATGCCGGGGGTACAGAACCCGCATTGCAGGCCGTGGTGATCCTGAAACGCCTGCTGGATCACGTTCAGCGATCCGTCTGCATTAGCCATGGATTCGATGGTTTTGACGTCAGCGCCTTCGGCTTCGACCGCCAGCATGGTGCAGGCTTTGACCGCTTCGCCGTTCACATGCACAACGCAGGCACCGCACTGGCTGGTGTCGCACCCGATATGTGTGCCCGTCAGATTGAGGCTGTCGCGCAGAAACGACGCCAGCAATGTGCGGCCTTCCACGTCGCCAGACGCGGCTTTGCCGTTCACGGTCATTTTGACCTGTGTCATAGATATCCTCCCTTAGGTGTTCTTGATCTCGTTGATCAGAGTTAAGCACGCCCCTGCGCAGTTGAGAACCCAAATTTTCGCGAGGGCTTGAAAACATGCAAAATTTTGGACGCCGCAGGCTGAATTTAGCCGCGGCGCGGTTGTGGCCGTGTCACGATTTCCTTGAGCAATCCCCCCACGCCCATGCCCGCAATATCACGGTCGGTCACCGCGATCCCGCAGGCGATCCGCGACAAGACCCAATCCGCCCCGTTCAGCGCGGGCGACCGCGCGCAGCCGGGCAGACCGATCACCTGCCGCGCCCCAAGGTTGCCCAGAAACAGCAGATTGCCCGGATCAACCGGCATCCCGAACCGCGCCACCGTGCCCCCCGCAGCGCGCAGCGCCGACGGGGCGACGTCATCAATATCCGAGGTCGCAGATCCGGTCAGGATCAGCACCAGCTCTGACTTTGCAACTGTGATCGCATCGCACAAGGCGTCCGTTTCATGGGGCACCATCACCACATCTTTCAGAACGACGTCCAGCGCGGTAAGGCGGTTGCCGATGGCCTCGCGGCCCTTGTCCCCTGCCCCGCGCTCGATCTCGGTGATGATCAGTGTCGCATCTTTCAGCTGAGGCGGCGCAAGACGGATGGCCCCGCAGGCCGCTGCGCAGGCGCGCGCCAGATCGGCCTGATCGACCCCGTACGAGATGATCTTGATCGTGGCGACCATCCCGCCGTTGGTCATTTGCTGAAACGGCGGCACAGTGGCGAGGGTTATCATCGGATGCACGGCATTGGCGGCCTCAAGTGCTGCGACATCCAGCACCGCCACCCCCGGCCCTTTGGCCAGCAGATTGACGCGACCGGTAAAAGCGTTGGTCATATCAAGATGCGGGTCAAAATCAGGTTCATCGCCCACCAACGCCTGCGCCAGTTGCGCTGCGGCGGTGTTTTCATCCACATCCCTAGGGGCCAACCGTGCGACAGTGACCTGTTCGTGTCCCGCAGCCAAAAGGTCGGCGATATGTCTGCTCTCGATCAACAGTCCTTTTCGCAGTCGCCCTTTAGGTAAGGCGACAGAATGGGCCAGATATGCACCAGCAGCATCATGGGTGGGTACGGCGCCGAACTTCACGGTTTTCTCAGGGCTTGGATCATTTGCGCAAGGATCGACACTGCGATTTCGGGCGGACCGGCGGCCCCGATATCAAGACCCACTGGGCCTGCGATCCGGGCGATATCCGCATCGGTAAATCCGGCCTTTTGCAGCCGGTCCACCCGCGACGCATGGGTTCGCTTTGATCCAAGCGCACCGATATAGAACGCATCGGATTTCAGCGCGATATGCAGGGCGGGATCGTCCAGTTTCGGGTCATGGGTCAATAAAACAACGGCACTGCGGGTATCGACGCCCACTTCTTCCAATGCTGCATCGGGCCAGTCGTTTATCACGCGGGCCTCGGGAAAGCGCGCTTGCGATCCGAATGCCTCGCGCGGGTCAATCACCACAACGTCAAACCCTGCGACCTGCGCCATCGGGGCCAAGGCCTGCGCGATATGCACGGCCCCCACGATAATCAACCGCAATGGCGGATTGTGGATTGCCACGAATGTGTCGCCGTCTTCCTCAACACCTGACCGGTCCATCCGAAAACGACCGTCATAGCCATCGCGCACCAGACGCGCAGTACCGCCCGACAGCGACACCTCGTAGCCAATCGGCTGACGCGCCGCGCGTGCCTTGACCAGATCGGCCAGAATATCAAAGGGCATCCCACCGTTGCCGATGGGTTCCACCAGTACGCGGATCTTGCCGCCGCAGGCCAGCCCGACGGCAAAGGCATCGCCATCGCTCACGCCATATTCCAGCAGCCGCGGCGTGCCGTCTTCCAGCGCCTCGAGCGCCTCGACGACCACGGCCCCTTCGACGCAACCGCCAGAAACCGACCCCTGCATTTCACCATCGCCCGATATCGCCAGCTGCGCGCCAACCCGTCGCGGGGCGGACCCCCATGTTTCGACAACCGTGGCCAAGGCAGCCCCCCGCCCCGCTTGGGCCCATGCGTAGGCGCGTTCTGGTGCGTCTTCAAAGATGTCCATCTGGGCGGTCTCCGGTTTTGCGTTGCGGGCCAGTTGCATATATGTACTGCGTCCTTGGCCATCGCTCAATCAGATAACTTGCACGCCGCCGCCCGCACCACTACATCTTGGCTGATATAACCGAACGGAGCCGCACCAATGCCAATGCAAGCCAGAGAAATCGAAGACCTTCTGCGCCAGACCTTTCCAAATGCCAAAATCGAAGTCGAGGGCAACGACGGTGTGCACATGGCCGCGATGGTCATCGACGAAAGCTTTCGCGGGAAAAACCGCGTGCAGCAGCAGCGCGCCGTCTATGCCGCGCTTAAGGGCCGTATGGACGGACCAAGTGGGGATTTGCACGCACTTGCCCTGACGACCAAGGCACCGGACTGATCCGATGGACCTGACCCTTGTGGTGATCCTAAGTGTTCTGGTGCTGATCGTGGCGGTGCTGCGCGGATTGCAATCCTTGCGCCACACCCGCGGCACCGAACGCGGATCACAGCCCGGCACAGGCTATCACGAGATTGAAACAACCTATCACTCTGGCGGTGGCGGGGGCGGACACCAGACCACCTACCGCATTCCCCGCGACCCGCAAGAATACGCTAAACGCTTTATACCGAAGGACAAATCAAAATGACCGACGTTTCGACACAGATCAAAGAGACCATCACCGCGAATGACGTTGTGCTGTTCATGAAAGGCACCAAGGCGATGCCGCAATGCGGGTTTTCATCCCGTGTGGCCGGCGTGCTGAACTATATGGAAGTCGAATTTGCCGACGTGAACGTTTTGGCAGACGAGGCCCTGCGCCAAGGCATCAAGGATTTTTCCGACTGGCCCACAGTGCCACAGCTTTACGTCAAAGGCGAATTCGTCGGCGGCTGCGACATTATCACCGAAATGACCCTGTCCGGCGAGTTGGATGCGCTGTTTGCCGAAAACGGCGTCACCTATGACAAAGATGCAGCCGACAAAATTCGCGAAGCCAACGGCTGAAACCTGATTTAGCGTTAGCAAAAAAACGGCGTTCCTTTTGGAGCGCCGTTTTTTTATGTCTTTAATTTAGCGTCAGGCAAATTCATTCATTCTTGATCAATGCACGAAATCCAGCGCCAAAGAATCGCGGCGGATGGGGCGGCTTAACACCGATGCCTCGGTCAGTAGGCGGGACCGGTCCAGATCAGAGCACGCACCGTAGGCAACATAGGCTCTCAGGTCTGCAGCCATCCGCTCAAGCGAGGCTTCAAAGACCAGATAGACCTCGTTTTGGGTGGGGTCAAAAAACATGGCGGACGGAACCAGTTTTCCGATTGTCTGGCTGACCACTGAAAACTGGTTGTCCCCCTTGAGGTTCATCATTTTTATCGGACGATCCACCTTTGCCCCGTTGATCGCCCAGGCATCTGCACCTGAAAGATAAAAAACAACAACATTGTCAGATGCTTCGACATGCGTGACCATCGGATAGTCGTTCGCTTCGTTCAGGCACGCCGCCGCGATTGCATGGCCAGACAATGCACCGATCGCCCCAAAACCCGCATTATCGGGATGTACAGCATCGATAAGATCGACGTGGTATTACTCGGCTCCTTCGAAAACGAAATCCAGCGCGGTAACGACCCTGCGCTGCGCCAAAAGCAAGCTTTGCGTTGTGTGGTCATTGCCCCCGATCCGCCGCCCGATGAAATTACAGATGACAAAACAACCGTAGGTCTGCCGCAGGTAGATAAAGAACTCTTTCAGCGAGGCTTCATAGGTCTCAATATCAAGCGCGGCATCTTCGGCATCACGTTCACCTTGTGACCATAAAATGATATCCGCCTCTGGATACATGAACGTTGTCTGCAAAAGCAGCCGACCCGGCTTATGGGTCGTTTCATCCCACCACGATCTGCGACTGCGGTACCGCCGCAGCAATGAGGTAGCCGGAACAGGCGCTTGTAGCACCTCGACAGGAACTTCGGTGCAGTCCTGGAAATGTTGGGTTAGTTGATCAACACCGTCAGTTGTTGCCCCGTCGTATGACCTCGACAGACCGCTGCCCAAGCTTTGCCCCATGACGATAATCTTTATAGGGCCTATTTCTACCGAAACGCGAATAGCTTCTCTTTGCGATGGTTAACTTAATGCCAACCACAACCAGAGAGTTAATGCCATCAATAGATACCAATAGATAACGACAAAAAAATGTGCTCAGTTTCAGTTGTCTGCAGAACGCCTGCCCGTCTTGCGAAATCGCAAAAACAGCGGGGGCATAGCGGCGTAAAAACAGCGCCATCTGTCTGCAACGCCCAGTCAGACAATCAGCAGCCCGGATGTTGGGTAGCGAAAAAAGTCATTCCGGTTGGCCTTGCCCCTTGAGGCAAGACTAACCGCGCGATGCGTTTATCCCGCCGCTTTATCCTCGATCTCTTGGGCCAAGGCTTCGGCGCGGGCCGCCATTTCGGCCAAACCGTCACTCACCGACTGCGGGATCACAGGAACTTCGATACGTTCGGGTTCGATCACGACATTGCGCAGGCCTGCCAGCTCGGCTTCGCGCTCGGCCAGTTCGGCGCGCACTTCGGCGACTTGATCTTCGACGCTGGCTGTCTTGTCAGCCAACAGAAGGCCCGCCATCAACAGCATGCGCGCTTCGGGCATGCGGCCAACCTGATCCGATAGAATCTGCGCCTCGTCATCCAGCATTTTGGCTGCAGCATGAAGATAGCTTTCCTCGCCCTCTTGGCAGGCGACTTCGAATTGGCGACCGCCGATGGAAATGAGTACTTCGGGCATCAGGCGTTCTCCTGCGCGGCTTCGACAAGGGGGGTGAGGGTCGACAAGATCGCATCCGCCTGCGCCAGATCGGCACTGCGCGCAGCGCGCAACGCGTCAAGTTCGGCCTGCAGCGCGGCGTTGATCAGATCGGCATCGCCGACACCTTCGGCATTGGCGGCGCGCAAAGCGGCGCAGGCATCGGACAGTTTCGTGTTGGTCTGGCGAACCCGCTGCAATTCGACATCAAGCGCTGATACCTGTGCGTCGGTCACAGTGCTTTGGGCGGCTTGGGCATCGGCATCGGCAAGCTTGGCCTGCGCTTGGCCCAACTCTGCCTTGGTTTTTTCCAATTGCGCCTGCGTGTCAGCAGTCAATGTTTCAAGCTGGGTGTTCAGGGATTTGACTCGCTCTTCCAGTTGCGCATTGGCAAGGCGTTCATCGGCAAGCTCTTGGGAAAGGTCCGGCACGTCCTCTTTGGCGACGGCCAGTTTTTCCAACCCGCGCGACGCGCGCTCCATCGCGGCCATGATGCGGCCTTGTACTTCTTCTATGTCACTCATCCCCGGATCCCCGTTGAAACGTCTTTTTTGCACTGTGCCAACCATCGAATCGGTGGTCAACGTGGTTTGCAGCGATCCTACCCAAACGCGAAGCGAAATACTGCCCCTTTAAGAACAACGCATTGGCGGGGGCTGTTGATGTGGTCGGGGGCCCTGCCCCTGTTGCCCTTGATCTTTGCGGGGTGGCTGGTATTGATCGCGCAAACTTTGCCCTGACATAAGGAAGCCGCCCCCGTGGATTTGAACGCCCTTGCGAAAGCCCACCCCGAGCATTGGTCCAAAGCGACCGCCATTCGCGCCCTGACGCTGGACGCCGTTGCGGCTGCCAATTCCGGCCATTCGGGCATGCCCATGGGCATGGCAGATGTTGCGACCGTTTTGTTTGAAAAGCACCTCAAGTTTGACGCCGCCAACCCACTGTGGCCAGACCGCGACCGGTTCATCCTGTCCGCAGGTCACGGGTCGATGCTGATCTATTCGCTGCTGCATCTTGTGGGCGACGCACAGTTCCCGATCGAAGAGATCAAGAATTTCCGCCAAATGGGCGCGCGCACTGCGGGCCACCCGGAAAACTTCCTTGCCGATGCGATTGAAACAACCACCGGCCCGCTGGGTCAGGGGATTGCGAATTCCGTGGGCTTTGCCATGGCCGAAGAAATCCAGCGCGCGCAGTACGGCAAAAAGATCGTCGACCACTTTACCTATGTGATCGCCGGCGACGGCTGCCTGATGGAAGGCATCAGCCAAGAGGCGATCGCACTGGCAGGACGCCACAAGCTGGGCAAACTGATCGTGATGTGGGACAATAATAACATCACCATCGACGGTCCTGTCAGCTTGTCCGACACCGTGGATCAAGTGGCCCGCTTCAAGGCTGCCGGTTGGCATGTGGTCGAAATCGATGGCCACAACCCCGATGAAATCGACGCAGCCCTGACCGAGGCACGTAAATCATCCCTGCCCTCGATGATCGCGTGCAAAACCCATATCGCGTTGGGTCACGCGGCACAGGACACGTCCAAAGGCCACGGTGCTTTGACCGACGCAGACCAGATGGCCGCCGCCAAGGCCGCCTATGGCTGGACAACCGGCCCGTTCGAAGTCCCCGCAGATGTGAAATCCGCATGGGAAGCCATCGGTTCGCGCGGTGCAGCAGATCGCAAGGCATGGGAAGAGCGTTTCGACGACATGTCCCGCGCCAAGCGCGAAGAATTCAACCGTGCGCTGGCCGGTGATGCGCCCAAGAAACTAAGTGCGACGATCAAAGCCTTCAAAAAGCAGATGACCGAAGCCGCCCCCAAGCTGGCCACCCGCGCCAGCAGCGAGAAGACCCTCGAGGTGTTGAACCCGCTGTTCGTAGAAACCGTTGGCGGGTCGGCGGATCTGACCGGGTCCAACAACACCAAAACGGCTGATCTAGGTGTGTTTGACGTCGACAACCGTGGCGGGCGCTATGTCTATTGGGGCATCCGCGAACATGGCATGGCATCGGCGATGAACGGCATGGCGCTGCATGGCGGTGTGCGCCCTTACGGCGGTACGTTCATGTGTTTCACCGACTACGCCCGCCCTGCAATGCGTCTGGCGGCCCTGATGCAAATTCCGACGGTCTTTGTCATGACCCATGACAGCATCGGTCTGGGCGAAGACGGCCCGACGCACCAGCCTGTTGAACACCTTGCCATTTCGCGCGCAACACCGAACACCTATGTGTTCCGTCCCGCCGATACGGTTGAAACAGCCGAAAGCTGGGAAATCGCGCTGACGTCGAAAAAGACGCCATCGGTTTTGTCGCTCACCCGTCAGGGTCTGCCGACCGTGCGGCTTGAGCACAAAAACAAGAACCTCACTGAACAGGGTGCTTATGTGCTGGCCGACGCCGACGGCAAACGTCAGGTTATCCTGATCGCCACCGGCTCCGAAGTCGAGATCGCGTTGAAAGCCCGCGACATCTTGCAAGAGCAAGGCATCGGCACCCGCGTTGTGTCCATGCCCTGCATGGAGCTGTTCGCCGAGCAGGACGAAGCATACCGCCGCCGTGTTCTGCCCGCAGGCCCGGTGCGTGTTGGCGTCGAGGCGGCCGTGCGCCAAGGGTGGGACCGGTGGCTGACAGGCGAACGTGGCAAGTGGAACAAGGCTGATTTTGTTGGCATGGACCGTTTCGGTGCCTCTGCCCCTGCGGAAGAACTGTTCGAAAAGTTCGGCATTACGGCGCAGAACGTCGCCGACAAAGCCAAAGCACTTTTGTAATCAAATCGGGGGGCGGATCGCCCCCCCCTTTCACCACCGCACATAAACTCAGGTTCCGCTGAGTTTTTTTATTGCTTTAAAAACAAAATCCTTGAAATTTTATTCCGTTTATTGAATGCTCGTTATGACAGCCCTGAGTTGGACCGAAAGAGTTCATACAGTGGCGTATCGGGCATCGGGTTGGACGGGGATTGGCTGATTATGGGCGCAGCATATATTTTATACGCGATAATGTGCGGCAGCCTTGGCGGCGTGGCCTGCTTTGGTGCCGGTTATGGGATGATTGCGGTGCTTGTTACCTATGCCGTAACAGGTCAATTGGCCGTGATCCTTTTGGCAGCACTATACCTGCGCAGCCAGACGCGCGGTTCAAACATCCGTCGCGTCTGACTTTCCTAAACAAAGTCTTTGGGTGCCGCGCGTTCAGGCGGCTGTTTTTTTGACAGCTGAACGGCTGAAAACGGCGCGCCAAAGCGGCGTGATGATCTTTTCCCCGATCGGGATCAAGACCAACCCAAGCGCCAGACCAAAGACGCCGTCCATCGCAGCTTTGGCGGTCCATTCCACAGTGCCCTCATAGGACGGAACCATGTGGCCGATGTTGGCAGCATAGTCATGGATCAAGTGGCCCAAGGTATCAAAGCCCATTACCTCCAGTCCGTGAATGATGATTGACCCGCCGACCCATAGCATGGCCGCCGTGCCGATGATGGTAAGGGCCTTCAGGAAAAAGGGCATCCCGCGGACAATGGCGCGACCGACACTGCGGGTCGGAGCCAACCGGGCGTTTTTTGCCATATAAAGCCCCAGATCATCCATTTTCACGATCAAAGCGACCGATCCATAAACCGCCGCCGTAATAATCACAGCCGCCGCCGCCAAAGCCCCTGCTTCCATCCAGAAATTCGAAACCTCTAGGTTCGACAGGACGATGGTCATAATCTCGGCCGACAAAATCAAATCCGTCTTGATCGCTCCAGCGGCTTTTTGTTCTTCCAGATGCGCCGGGTCGTCGACGACAAGGCCCTTGCCCGGATGATCATCGTGGCCTGCCCCGCCGACACCCAAAGCATGGGCAATTTTCTCGGCCCCTTCGAAACATAGATAGGCACCGCCCAGCATCAACAAAGGCGGAATGGCCCAAGTCGCGAAATTAGACAGCAGCAATCCCGCAGGCAACAAGTACACCAGCTTGTTCTTGAGCGACCCTTTGGTGATCCGCCAAATGATTGGCAGTTCACGGCTTGCCTCGAAGCCGTGAACATATTTGGGTGTTACGGCAGCATCGTCAATCACCGCACCCGCCGCTTTGGCGCTGGCTTTGGCCGCTTGGCCGAACACATCGTCCACGCTGGCCGCAGCCACCTTGGCTATCGCCGCAACATCGTCCAACAAGGCCAGCAAACCGCTCATCACGTCTCTCCATCATTATTTCGGGACAAAATAGCGCACCACGGCGCAAAGGCAAAGGGCCGCCTGCCGTTTCCGCTAACATAGACATTTAACGCTAACATCCCGAAATCAGGCGGTTTTAGACCTTTAACCTTTGATCGGCCTACAGATATAGATCGCGCAACCTCGCCCGCTTTCAGACCTAAGGACGCATCTCATGACCATCAAAGTCGGTATCAACGGATTTGGCCGCATCGGCCGTTGCACGCTTTCTCACATCGCAGCCTCAGGCCGCGACGATATCGAGGTCGTGCGCATCAATGCCACCGGCCCGATCGAAACAGCCGCGCATCTGATCAAATACGACTCTGTGCACGGGCGTTTCCCGAACGAGGTCAAAGTCGGCAACGGCACGCTGGATCTGGGCCAAGGCCCGATCGAAGTCATGTCGACCTACAAGATGGAAGAGCTGAACTGGGACGGTTGCGATGTCGTGCTGGAATGTACCGGCAAGTTCAACGACGGCAAAAAGGCCAATGTGCATCTTGAGCGTGGCGCAAAGCGCGTGTTGCTGTCGGCACCCGGTAAAAACGTCGACCGGACCATCGTCTACGGTGTGAACGACCACGAATTGCAAGCGTCCGATACGATGATTTCCAACGGGTCGTGCACCACAAACTGTCTGGCACCGCTGGCCAAGGTTTTGCAAGATTCATTTGGCATCGAATATGGCATCATGACCACCATTCACAGCTATACTGGCGACCAGCCCACGCTGGACCGTCGCCACGACGACCTGTACCGCGCCCGCGCCGCTGCAATGGCGCTGATCCCGACATCGACCGGCGCTGCCGCGGCTTTGGGTGAAGTACTGCCCGCGCTAAAAGGCAAGCTAGACGGCACCGCGATGCGCGTGCCCACCCCGAATGTCAGCGCGGTTGACCTGACCTTCCGTGCCTCGCGCGATGTCACCGTCGACGAAGTTAATGCCGCCATGCGCGCCGCCGCCGAAGGCCCGATGAAGCGTGTTATGGGCTATGACCCTGAAAAGAAAGTCTCGATCGACTTTAACCACACCGAAGAAAGTTCGATCTTTGCGCCGGATCAGACCATGGTTGTCGCCAACCGCATGGTCCGTGTGCTGGCGTGGTACGACAATGAATGGGGTTTTTCCGTACGCATGGCTGATGTTGCCGTTGCCATGGGCAAACTTGGCTAAGTCTTGCAGCAAAGGCGTTGCCCTGTCATATCAGGGCAACGCCGCGCAAGGATCCCTGCCCCATGAACACACCCATCGCCCTTGTTTTGGCATCGCTCATTGTCGGTGGCCTGGCGGTAGATGCAGTGATGTATGGCAGTGAACATCTGGTTTTCCTCAGCAAGAAATTCCTTGATCTGCTCGAATGGGTCGCATTCTGGCGCTGATCGGAAACTGTTGTTTCGGAATAGAACGGCTTTCCCAAACCCCCGTCCCTGATTATGTCTGCAGCGGTTGACTCTTGCGCGCACACGTCCATGTTAGCGCAAACACCAACCGGAGGACGCCCCATGGCAACCAAACTCGCAATCAACGGCTTTGGCCGCATCGGTCGTAACGTGCTGCGTGCACTGATGGAACAGGGTGCAAATGATCTACAGGTGGTGGCCATCAATGATCTGGCCCCGCTCGAAACCAACGCGCATCTGTTTGAATTCGATTCAGTACACGGGCGCTATGGCCGTCCGGTCACCTTGGGCGACGGCACAATGGATGTGGGCCAAGGGCCGATCCGCGTCACAGCCGAACGCGATCCTGCCGCCCTGCCTTGGGGGGACGTGGACATCGTGCTTGAGTGTACTGGTATCTTTGTCAGCAACGATGGTGCGGGCAAGCATCTCGACAATGGCTCCAAACGGGTTCTGATCTCTGCCCCCGGCAAAGATACCATGAAAACAATCGTCTATGGCGTGAACCACAACCTGATCGACGGCAGTGAAACGGTGATCAGCAATGCGTCCTGCACAACGAATTGCATGGCCCCATTGACCAAGACCCTGAACGATGCTTTCGGCATCACACATGGCCACATGACGACAATTCACGCCTATACCGGCGATCAACCGACGCAAGATACGGCGCACAAGGATCTGTACCGTGCCCGCGCTGCTGCATTGTCAATGATCCCCACCACCACCGGCGCGGCCAAGACCTTGGGCAAGGTTCTGCCCGAACTTGACGGCGTGATCGGCGGCACCGCCATTCGTGTGCCCACGCCCAATGTGTCCTGCGTCGATCTGCTGATCGAGGTATCGCGCAAGGTCACAGCCGAAGAGGTTAACGCCGCTTTGCGTGCTGCCGCCGATGGCCCCCTCAAGGGAATCATGGGGCTGGAAGACCGCCCCTTGGTGTCGATTGACCTGAACCATGATGCGCATTCCTGTGTGGTCGCGACGGACCAGACCTCGGTCCAAGGCGGCACTCAGGTGCGCGTATTGGCATGGTACGACAATGAATGGGGGTTTTCAAACCGCATGCTGGATACGTCGCGGGTGATCGCGTCGTTCCTGTAACGGATATTGCCAAGATCAACCGGCGCTTCGGGTGCTACAAAAAACCCAAAGCGCCGGCCTAAAAGATGTAAAATCCAATGGCGCGCATTTACAATTTGCCCGCCCTTTGCCTATTTCGAAAACCGTTTCAGCAACTCTGCATTCACCGCAGGGGTCACGAATTTGCTGACATCGCCCCCAAGCCGGGCAATTTCCTTGACCAGTTTGCTGGCGATCGCCTGATGTTCGGCCTCTGCCATCAGGAACACCGTTTCGATGCTGTCATCAAGCTTACGGTTCATCCCGACCATCTGATATTCATACTCGAAATCCGCCACGGCCCGCAGGCCGCGAATGATCATTTGCGCGCCAACGTCGCGGGCGCAATCAATCAGCAGATTTTCAAATGGATGCACGACGACTTCAACGCCGGTTTCTGCCCCGAGTTTTGCACATTCCGAGGTGATCAACGCCACGCGTTCTTCCAGTTCGAACAACGGGCCTTTGTCACGGTTTATCGCCACGCCAATCACCAGTTTATCTACCAGCGTCGTGGCACGCCGAATGATATCAAGATGCCCCAATGTGATCGGATCAAAGGTGCCGGGATAAAGGCCAACGCGCATAGGGCAGTCCAGTCGTTAATTAATCATTAGGTCGCAAGCAATCATTTACCCGTCGAAAACGCAACGTGAATTTCGCACCTTTAATGCCCCATGATCATGCCCTGCAGTGCATCTTTCTCCATAGAAAGTTCCATCAATTGTGCCTTGACCACATCGCCCAGCGATACAAGCCCGACCAATGCCCCATCGGCAAGCACCGGCATGTGGCGAAAACGCCCTTCGGTCATCTTGGTCAGAATCTCATCCGATCGCGCATCGGTTCCGCAAGTCACCAGCTTTTTGGTCATCAGCGATTCCACCGTCACATTCAGGCATGCATCCCCCTGCTCCCCCAAGGCGCGCACGATGTCGCGCTCGGATAAAATCCCGTCAGGTGTCTTGCCGTCAGAGGAAATAACCAGGGTCCCGATCCGCTTTTCGGCCAGAATTTTTGCCGCCTCCGAAATCATTACCCCCGGCTTGACCGTGGTCACACTGTCATCTGCTTTGGTTTTCAAGATCTGGGAAACGAGCATGGGGTACCCTCCGTAACTTTATTGCGCTTAGACTCAGGTTCTCTTTAATACTGTTGCGTGTCAAGTAATTGCCTCAAGCTGGGCCACTTCTGCGCGCACACCTTGCGCCAGCGCCTCCGCAAAGCGGCTCAACCTCAGATTACGCCGGTCGTCCGCATGCCGGATCAGATAAAACGCCCTCGAAAGAGACACCTCATCCACTAAGATTCGCTTAACCCCCGGCGTTGTCGGCAACGAGAAATCATGAACGATCCCGACGCCCCCGCCTTGCCGGATCATATTGACCTGTACCGAAACCGAATTTGATGCCATCGGCACCCGCGTCATCCCCAGCTCCGCCAGATAATCCAGTTCCCGGTCGAAAATCATGTCGGGAATATACCCCACCAACCGATGCGCTTGCAGGTCAGCAATCCCGACAATCGGATCGTGGGCCGCCAGATAGCTTTCGGCGGCGGCCAGATGCAGCCGGTAGTCGGCTATTTTTTGCACCACCAATCGTCCGGCCGTCGGTGCGCTCACACCAATTGCCATATCAGCCTCGCGCCGGGACAAATTAAAGACCCGCGGCAAGGCGACAATCTGGATATCCAATTCAGGATGCTCTGCAACCAAACGCGCACAGACCTGCGGCAACAGATAATTCGCACAGCCATCCGGTGCCCCGATCCTGATCTGGCCGCTCAATCGGTCCGTAGGCGCAGAAACCCCAGCCGTCGCCATGCGCATCGCTTGCTCTGCGGCTTCAGCCCGCGCCAACAACTGCGTCCCAGCCTCGGTCAGCGCGTATCCCGTGGGTGATTTTACGAACAGCGTCGCACCCAGACCTTTCTCCACTCGTGCCATTCTGCGCCCCAAGGTCGCCGGATCCAGCCGCACCAACTTGCCCGCCCCCGACAGGCTTTGCTCGCGCGCAACGGCTAGAAACAACCGCAGATCATCCCAATTGCCCAACATCCCATGCCCTTCCGCTTCATTTTGCCAAATAAACTCCGGGGGTGTCCGAAGGACGGGGGCTGGCCCCCTGACCCGCACAATTCCGGCATCCATCTTGCAAAAATGCAAAACTATTTTGACTTCATGCCCCTTTCCCAATCATTTTTGCAAGCCTATCCTGCGTTCAACCATAACCGGAGGATTCCCATGCAAGAGCTCACCCATTACCTCAACGGCGAACATGTCAAAGGCACGTCCGGCCGCTTTGCCGACGTCTACAACCCCGCCACAGGCGAAGTTCAGGCCAAGTGCCCCTTGGCAAATGAGGCCGAGATGGACCAGGCCGTGAAATACGCCATGGCCGCACAGCCCGCGTGGGCCGCCGTAAACCCGCAGCGCCGCGCGCGGGTGATGATGAAATTCGTCGATCTGCTGAACCGCGACATGGACAAGCTGGCCGAGGCACTGTCCCGCGAGCACGGCAAGACCCTGCCCGACGCCGCCGGCGACGTACAACGCGGCCTTGAAGTCGTTGAATATTGCATCGGCGCGCCTGAACTGCTCAAGGGCGATTACACCGACAGCGCCGGCCCCGGCATCGACATGTACTCCATGCGCCAGCCATTGGGTGTGTCCGCCGGTATCACGCCATTCAACTTCCCTGCCATGATCCCGATGTGGATGTTCGCCCCTGCCATCGTTTGCGGCAACGCGTTTATCCTCAAGCCATCCGAGCGTGATCCATCTGTCCCGCTGATGCTGGCCGAATTGCTGGAAGAAGCAGGCCTGCCCAAAGGCA
The DNA here is from genome assembly GCF_041552635.1 of Sulfitobacter sp. Lineage (GTDB taxonomy): Bacteria > Pseudomonadota > Alphaproteobacteria > Rhodobacterales > Rhodobacteraceae > Sulfitobacter. Next base: position 11,540 of record NZ_JBFEKM010000018.1, on the reverse strand, counting down.
TCATTCAGGTCGTCAACGGCGACAAAGAAGCCGTCGATGCGATCCTGCACCACCCTGTCATTCAATCCGTGGGTTTTGTCGGGTCCACCCCGATTGCCGAATACATCTATGGCACAGGTTGCGCGAATGGTAAGCGCGTCCAGTGCTTTGGCGGTGCCAAGAACCACATGATCATCATGCCTGATGCCGATCTGGACCAAGCGGCAGATGCGCTGATCGGTGCCGGATACGGTGCTGCTGGCGAACGCTGCATGGCGATTTCCGTGGCCGTTCCTGTTGGTGACGAAACCGCTGATCGTCTGATCGAGAAATTGATCCCACGCATCGAAAAGCTGAAAGTCGGGCCTTATTCTTCGGGCAACGATGTCGACTATGGCCCCGTTGTAACCGCTGCGGCCAAGGCCAACATCGAACGTCTGGTCCAAACCGGCATCGACCAAGGCGCGACCTTGGTTGTCGATGGTCGTGACTTTAAATTACAGGGCTACGAGGACGGTTTCTTTGTCGGCCCGCACCTGTTTGATAACGTCACCAAAGACATGGACATCTACAAGCACGAGATTTTCGGCCCTGTGCTGTCCACCGTGCGCGCCAAAACCTACGAAGAAGCACTTGGCCTTGCCATGGATCACGAGATGGGCAACGGCACCGCGATCTTTACCCGCGACGGCGACGCTGCGCGTGACTTTGCGAACCGCATCAACGTCGGCATGATCGGCATCAACGTGCCAATCCCTGTGCCGCTGGCCTATCACACCTTTGGCGGCTGGAAGAAATCCGTCTTTGGCGATCTTAACCAGCACGGTCCCGACGCGTTCAAATTCTACACACGCACCAAAACTGTGACCTCGCGCTGGCCGAGCGGAATCAAAGAAGGTGGCGAGTTCAACTTTAAACCAATGGAATAATCCATCTTCTGCGGGGGTTCCGGCCCCCGCAGACCGCTTGCGCCCTGCGCAGCCCCCGTTATAATTAAACACACGTTCAATTCGACAGGTCTTGGGAGGGATCATCGCCATGGATTTCGCACTTTCAGAAGAGCAAACCGCCATCTTTGATATGGCTTACGGCTTTGGCCAGGAACACATCGCCCCATTCGCCCGCCAATGGGAAAAAGATGAAACCATCCCCAAGGAAATCTGGCCCAAGATCGCTGAGCTTGGCTTTGGCGGCCTGTATGTGTCCGAGGACGCAGGTGGATCAGGCCTGACCCGTCTTGATGCCACGCTGGTGTTCGAAGCACTCAGCATGGCCTGCCCGTCTGTCGCGGCCTTCCTGTCGATCCACAACATGTGCGCCAAGATGCTGGACAGCTTTGCCAGTGAAGAATTGAAATCACGGATCATGGGCGACGTGTTGTCGATGAACACCGTGCTCAGCTATTGCCTGACTGAACCGGGGTCGGGCTCTGATGCTGCAGCGCTCAAGACGAAATGCGACCGCACCAATGATGGCTACACCCTGAACGGAACCAAGGCGTTCATCTCTGGCGGCGGATATTCCGACGCTTATGTCGCGATGGTACGCACGTCTGATGACGGTGCCGCGGGTGTGTCCACGGTCTATGTCGAAGACGGCACAGCGGGCCTGTCTTTCGGCGGTCTTGAGGATAAAATGGGCTGGCGCAGCCAACCCACGGCCCAAGTGCAGTTTGACAATTGCAATATTCCTGCCGGAAATCTGGTGGGTGAAGAGGGAAAAGGTTTCAAATATGCGATGATGGGGCTGGATGGCGGCCGTTTGAACATCGCCGCCTGTTCCTTGGGTGCCGCGCAGACGGCACTGACCTCAACGCTCCAGTATATGGGCGACCGCAAAGCATTCGGGAAACCGATCGACCAGTTCCAAGGCCTGCAATGGCGTCTCGCGGATATGGAGATCGAGCTGCAAGCCGCCCGCACCTTCTTGCGCCAAGCGGCGTGGAAGCTGGACACTGGTGCGCCGGACGCGACAAAGTTCTGCGCAATGGCGAAAAAGTTCGTGACCGAAGCAGGCAGCAAAGTCGTTGACCAATGCCTGCAACTGCACGGCGGCTATGGTTATCTGGCGGATTACGGCATCGAAAAGCTGGTGCGCGATCTGCGGGTCCATCAGATCCTTGAGGGCACCAACGAAATCATGCGCGTCATCGTTGCCCGCGACATGCTGAAAAACAGATGAGCGATATTTCCATCCGCATCGCGGGCCGCGCCGGTCGCATCACCCTGACCCGCCCCCAAGCATTAAACGCCATGACATATGAGATGTGCTTGGCCATCGAAGACGCCTTTGACGCGTGGCAGGACGACGATGCGGTTGATCTGATCGTGCTGGATGCGATCGGCGACCGCGCCTTTTGCTCCGGCGGTGATATCGCTGAACTTTATGCCACAGGGACCAAGGGCGATTACGCCTACGGTCAAAAATTCTGGGCCGATGAATACCGCTTGAACGCCAAGATTTTTACCTATCCCAAGCCTGTCGTCTCATTCCTGCAAGGCTTTACCATGGGCGGCGGCGTTGGCCTTGGCTGTCATGGCTCGCACCGAATTGTTGGCGAAACCAGCCAGATCGCGATGCCGGAATGCGGGATCGGCTTGCTGCCCGACGTTGGCGGCACTTTGATGCTGGCCTTGGCACCGGGGCGCGTTGGGGAATATCTGGGCACGACTGCAACCCGCATGTCTGGCGAAGATGCTATTTTTGCAGGGTTTGCAGATAGTTACATTCCGCAGGGCAAATGGCCTGAGGTGATTGGCGCGCTTGAGGCATCTGGCGATGTATCTGCCATTGAGTCCGCCAAGATTGAACCACCAGCTTCGGAATTGGCCGGTCTGCAAGACCAGATAGACACACTCTATGACGGCGAGTCTCTCGGTGATGTGCTCAACAACCTGCGCATCAAAGATAGCCCTTTCTCGCAAGACTGCCTCAAGAAAATGTCGCGCATGAGCCCCCTTGCCATGGCAAGCACCATCGAAGCTCTGCACCGTTTGCGCGGCCCATCCCTAAGCATCGAAAAGGCGTTGGATTTCGAATACCGCTTTACCTTCCGCGCGATGGAGCATGGTGATTTTCTCGAAGGTATCCGTGCCGCGATCATCGACAAGGATCGCAATCCAAGCTGGCAATTCGCTGATATGAATGTTCCCCTCGCGGCTGTCGCCAAGATGTTGCAACCCTTGGGCCAAGACGCCCTTAAACTGGAGAAAACGATATGAGCATGAAAATTGGATTCATTGGGTTGGGCAATATGGGCGCGCCGATGGCCGCCAATCTGGCCAAGGCCGGTCATACGGTCACAGGCTATGACGTGGCAGGCACCAAGGCCGAAGGCGTTGCCGAAGCAACGGATATGCCAGGTGCCGTTATCGGTATGGATGTCGTCATCACCATGCTACCAAACGGGTCGATCCTGCGGCAGGTGGCGGCGCAAGCGATACCGCACATGGCCAAGGGCACGCTATTTATTGATTGTTCGACCGTGGATGTGGAAAGCGCCAAGAACACATCAGAAGCTGCTGAAGATGCTGGCATTTTGGCCGTTGACGCCCCTGTTTCCGGTGGCATTGGCGGCGCTGCTGGCGGGACGTTGACGTTTATGGCTGGCGGAACCGAAGCAGCCTTTGCCAAGGCCAAACCGTTGTTCGATATCATGGGCCAAAAGGCCGTGCATTGTGGTGACGCTGGCGCGGGTCAGGCTGCCAAAATCTGCAACAACATGATCCTTGGCGTCACCATGATCGCGACGTGCGAGGCCTTTGCGCTGGCCGACAAGCTGGGGCTGGACCGTCAGAAAATGTTCGACGTGGTCAGCACATCGTCTGGATATAGCTGGTCGATGAACGCCTATTGCCCTGCCCCCGGTGTCGGTCCGACATCGCCCGCCGATAATGGATATGCGCCCGGTTTTGCCTCTGAACTGATGCTCAAGGATCTTGGCCTGTCACAACAAGCCGCCGAAATGGCCAATGCAGACACCCCCATGGGCGAATTGGCCCTCGCGCTTTATGCCCAGTTCGTCGAGGATGAAGACGGCAAGGGCAAAGATTTCTCGGCCATGCTGCCGCGTTTTGAGAAACGCAACCGCGGGTGAGTTTCTGAGGGGAAGGCCGGGGGTTTCACACCCCCGGACCCCCGTGGAGTTTATTTGGCAAAATGAAGGGTGCCTTCATTCGGCGGCAACCTTGCGCGGGGCCAGCATTGGCTTGAGGTAGTGACCAGTGTGGCTTTCCGCCACCTCGGCGACCTGTTCGGGCGTACCAGTCGCGACCACACGGCCGCCACCATCGCCGCCTTCGGGACCGATGTCGATGATGTGATCAGCGGTTTTCACCACATCAAGGTTGTGTTCGATCACGATCACTGAATTGCCCTGATCGACCAATTCATGCAGCACTTCCAACAGCTTGCGTACGTCTTCGAAATGCAGGCCCGTGGTTGGTTCATCCAATATATACAGGGTCCGGCCCGTGGACCTTTTGCTCAGTTCCTTCGACAGCTTGACGCGCTGTGCCTCGCCTCCGGATAGGGTCGTCGCCTGCTGGCCAACCTTGATATAGCCGAGACCCACACGCATCAGGGCGTCCATTTTCTCGCGGATCGACGGGACAGCCGTAAAGAAAGTCTGCGCATCTTCGACAGTCATATCCAGCACATCCGCGATGGATTTGCCCTTGAACTTCACCTCAAGGGTTTCGCGGTTATAGCGTTGGCCCTTGCAGGTTTCACATTCGACATAGACGTCAGGCAGGAAGTGCATTTCGATCTTGATCACACCGTCGCCCTGACACGCCTCGCAGCGGCCCCCCTTGACGTTAAAGCTGAAACGTCCGGGTTTGTACCCTCGGGCCTTGGCCTCGGGCAGACCGGCGAACCAGTCACGGATCGGCGTGAACGCACCGGTGTAGGTCGCGGGGTTTGACCGCGGAGTGCGCCCGATGGGGCGTTGGTCGATGTCGATCACCTTATCAAGGTGTTCAAGCCCCTTGATCGTCTCGCAGGGGGCTGGCGTTTGGCGGGCACCGTTCAGGTTCATGGATGCGGTTTTGAACAAGGTTTCAATCGTCAGCGTTGACTTACCGCCCCCTGATACCCCCGTCACGCAAACGAATTGCCCCAAGGGGAAATCAACAGTGATGTCATGCAGGTTGTTGCCCGATGCTTTGACCACTTTGATCTTTTTCTTGTTGCCCTTGCGCCGCTTAGCGGGCACAGCGATTTCGCGCTTGCCGGTCAGATATTGGCCGGTCAACGAATTGGGGTCGTTCGCCACATGTTCGGGCGTGCCATGGCTGACCACCTGCCCGCCATGAACACCCGCTCCCGGACCGATATCGAAAACATAGTCGGCCTCGCGGATCGCTTCTTCGTCATGTTCGACGACGATCACGGTGTTGCCTTGGTCGCGCAGGTTTTTCAGCGTCAGCAGCAAACGGTCATTGTCACGCTGGTGCAAGCCGATTGACGGCTCGTCCAGCACATATAGGACCCCCGTCAAACCGGAGCCGATTTGCGATGCCAAACGGATGCGCTGGCTTTCGCCTCCACTTAATGTACCACTTGAACGCGCTAGTGTAAGATATTCTAATCCCACGTTATTTAGAAACCCAAGTCGCTCACGAATTTCCTTGAGAATGGCGCGGGCGATCTCGTTTTTCTGGACGCTAAGCTGGTCAGGAACGGCATTGCACCAGTCGAACGCCTCGCGGATCGACATTTGCACAACCTGACCTGCGTGCAGGCGTTCGTTAGGCTTTCCATCTATTGGACCGATCTTGACAGCCAACGCTTCGGGCCGCAGGCGGTAGCCATCGCAGGTACCGCAGGGGCGGTTGTTCTGGTAGCGCTCGAACTCTTCGCGGATCCAGTTGCTATCGGTTTCGCGGTAGCGGCGCTCCATGTTGGGGATGACACCTTCGAACACCCGCGACACCTCGTAGACGCGCCCCCCCTCGTCATAGCGGAACTTGATCTCTTCCTTGCCGGAACCGTACAAAAACACCTGCTGCACGTTTTCCGGCAGGTCTTTCCACTTGGTGCTTTTGTTAAAGTCGTAGTGCTTGGCAATCGCCTCGATAGTCTGAAGGAAATAGGGGGACTTGCCCTTGCGCCACGGGGCCAAAGCGCCGTCATAAATCTTGAGGTTCTGATCCGGCACGACAAGGCGTTCGTCAAAGAACAGCTCTTTGCCCAAGCCGTCACAAGACGGACAGGCCCCAAAGGGCGCGTTGAACGAAAACAAGCGCGGTTCGATTTCAGGAATGGTAAACCCGCTTACGGGGCAGGCAAATTTCTCACTAAAGGTGTGCCGTTCAGGGTCGCCCTCGGCTGGGGCTGTCTCGAGGATGGCGATGCCATCGGCCAAATCAAGCGCTGTACGCAGACTGTCGGCCAGACGGGTTTCCAGCCCTTCACGCACGACAATACGGTCCACGACCACATCAATGTCGTGACGGAACTTTTTGTCCAGCGTCGGCGGCTCGTCCAATTCATAGAATTCGCCGTTTACCTTGACACGCTGGAACCCTTGCTTGCGCAGCTCAAGGAATTCCTTGCGGTATTCGCCTTTACGGTCGCGCACGATCGGGGCCAGCAGATAGGCGCGTGTCCCCTCCTCCATCGTCATGATCCGGTCGACCATATCCTGGACTTGCTGCGCCTCAATGGGTTTGCCGGTGGCGGGGCTATAGGGCGTGCCGACGCGGGCGAACAGCAGGCGCATATAGTCGTAAATCTCGGTCACGGTTCCCACAGTCGAACGCGGGTTCTTTGACGTGGTTTTCTGTTCAATGGAAATCGCTGGTGACAGGCCACTGATGTGATCCACATCGGGTTTCTGCATCATATCAAGGAATTGCCGGGCATAAGCGCTCAGCGATTCCACATAGCGGCGCTGGCCTTCGGCATAGATCGTGTCAAACGCGAGCGAGGATTTACCCGACCCCGACAGGCCCGTGATGACCACCAACTGATCGCGCGGAATATCCACGTCAATGTTCTTCAGATTATGTTCGCGCGCGCCGCGCACTTCGATGTATTTCAGCTCAGCCATCAGACACCCCCGTTAAGATTCTTTACATAGGGGCGTGTTACGGATTCTCCAATGGAAAAATAAGAACACATCAGGAACGTTATGTCTGTTTGCGCAGTCTGCCCAAAATCAAATGCGCGAACAGCCCCCCGAGGCAAGCAATTCCCGCGACAACCGGCATGCCCGCATAGCCAAACCCAAGAAGGACGGCGGCAATGACCGGCGTGCCAAGCGTGTTGCCAAGATTGCCCATCTGCGCCATCGCGCCATTGGCTTGCGCCTGAGCGGCAGCCCCGTCGTTCAGCTGTGGAACTGCGGCAAAGCTGGCCCCTTGGATCAACCCCAACGCAGCGGCAAGTGCGAGACAAGCCAAAGGTGCGCCGGGAACGGTCCAAAGCCAGACAAGGCACAACACCGATCCGGCAAATCCCAGTTCGACCACACGCACCGCAGGCACATGGCGCAGCAACCAAACGCCCAAAGTCATTGAGACGGCGATACTGACAATCGGCATGGCGGCAAGAATCATGTTGCGCAATTCAGGCACCAGATAGGGTGGCAAGACAGTCAGGATCGACACAAAGCAAAAAGTGTAGAACAACCAGCCCGCGGCCGGCGCGCTAAGGTGCGGCGAACGGTAAATTGTTCCGTGGTCCCGCAGGATTTGACCCAGGTTCAGCAGGGGTTGTGGGGCTTCGGGTGGCAGTCGCTTTAATCGCGCAGATAAAAACACAGCGAAACCAGCCATATACGCCGAATGAGCCAAAAACAGCGCGGGCACGCCCCACGCTGCAACCAAAGGCCGGCCCAGCAGGGACAATACGGCAAAAGCCACCCCGAAAAATGTCCCCCAAAGTGACAAGGTCAGCCCGCGATCCCTGGGTGCGCTAAGTTGTGCGATCAATGTGGGTGCCGCGACGACAATGGCCAAATGCGATGCGCCTTCGATCACACGGCTGGCCAACAGCAGCGGTAGGCTGGGCAAAAGCGCCTGAAACGCCGACATCCCCGCCCCGACCCAAAGCGCGCCGATCAAGGCCCGCCGATAGCGCACCCGCGCCACGACCAGCCCCGCCACCACGCCAAAGACGATGCCCACCAGTCCAACCAACGACACGACAAACCCCAAGGCGGCCCCTGCCCCCGGAAAAATGTCAGGCAGCGCGTCAAAGACCACACTAACCTTGCCATATTGCGCAGCCGCACCCAAACCCGCGCCCCAAAGCGCGAATATCAACGGAAAAGGCGTTTTCATATCGGGATCACCGCAGCTGTATCAGGTCTTTTGCGCCAAGGCCCATGCGCAGATGGGCATGTCGGGATCGTTACTGATATCATCGGTGGCTTGGTCATATTCAGGGGGCCATTTTTCTTCCATGTTGCGCAGGGCGGCATGGCGGTTGCCCCATTGGCTGGCTTGAATAGCGTCTTCCTCGAATCCGCATTCGATCAACAGATTTTTCAGACCTCGTGCGGACCAGCGCGAATTATCCATTGGGGCCGCGTGGAACGGTACGAAAAACGGCACCGCCACCCAGAAATGTCCGCCCTTCTTCAGCATCCGACGGACGTTTTTGGTCGCGGCATAGGGGCGGTCCAGATGCTCCCAAACCTGATTGGCAAGGATCATATCGAATTTGCGCGGACGGTCCAACGGCTTGTCCATGAACGGACCGGCGCAGATATCATATTCGGGATAGCGGAATTGTTCATAGGATTTGAAATCGAACATCTCGCCCCATTTGCCCGAAATTTCAGCAACATCAAGCTGCTGGGGAATGAGGTTCTGGATCATCCGGCGGGAGGCCGGGCCCATGACGACGCGATTGAGACTTACCATAAGCAATCTATGGCAGCGCCGCGCCACTCCGTCCAGAACGGAATGGCGCGGGTCGTGATTACATGTGGATGACTTTGCCGTAGGCGTCCAAAACCGCCTCGTGCATCATCTCGGACAGGGTCGGATGCGGGAAGACGGTGTTCATCAGGTCTTCTTCTGTTGTTTCCAACTGACGGCCCACGACATAGCCCTGAATCAGTTCTGTCACTTCGGCCCCAACCATATGCGCGCCCAGCAATTCGCCGGTTTTCGCATCGAATACGGTTTTGATCATACCCTCGGGTTCGCCAAGCGCGATCGCCTTGCCGTTGCCGATAAAGGGGAAGCGGCCGACTTTGACCTCAAAACCCAGCTCCTTGGCCTTGGCTTCGGTATAACCGACGGATGCGATTTGTGGATGGCAATAGGTACAGCCCGCGATGGATTCCGGCTTGACCGGATGTGCGTGTTTGCCCGCGATCAGCTCCGCCACCATGACACCCTCGTGTGAGGCCTTGTGGGCCAGCCATGGGGCACCCGCAATGTCACCGATGGCATAAAGCCCGTCAACGCCGGTGCGGCAGTATTCATCCGTGACGACATGGGTACGGTCAACTTTGACGCCCATTTCCTCAAGACCAAGGTCTTCGACATTGCCGACGATGCCCACGGCGGAGATCACGGTGTCGAATTCGTGTTTCTCGACTTTGCCACCGACCTCGATATGGGCGGTAACCTTGTCAGCCGCGCGGTCCAACTGTTTGACGACAGCCTTTTGCATGATCTTCATGCCCTGCTTTTCAAACTGCTTTTTGGCGAATTTGCTGATCTCTTCATCCTCGACCGGCAGGATGCGGTCCATCACTTCGACCACGGTCGTGTCAGCACCTAGCGTATTGTAAAAGCTTGCGAATTCGATGCCGATTGCACCTGATCCGATGACCAGCAGCTTTTTAGGCATGTGCGGCGGTTGCAGCGCGTCCTTGTACATCCAGACGCGTTTGCCGTCGGCCTCAAGGCCCGGCAGGTTGCGCGCGCGGGCACCTGTGGCCAGCACGATATTCTTGGCGGTCAGCTCTTCGCTGCCCTTGTCGGTTTTCACCGACACCTTGCCCTTGCCGACCAGTTTGGCCGCGCCCATGAACACGGTCACCTTGTTCTTTTTCATCAGATGGCCGATGCCGCCCGAAAGCTGGCCCGCAACCTTGCGCGACCGCTTCACAACCGCATCCAGATCATAGCCGATGTTCTCCGCCTTCAACCCGAACTCGGCTGCGCGGTGCATCAGGTGAAACACCTCGGAAGACCGCAGTAGCGCCTTGGTCGGGATACAGCCCCAGTTTAGACAAATACCGCCCAGATGCTCCCGTTCGACAATCGCAACAGAAAGCCCCAATTGCGCACCACGGATCGCGGCGACATAGCCGCCAGGCCCCGCACCGATCACAATCAAATCAAAGGATTTAGCAGCCATAAAAGAACCTCTTGGTCGGGGAAAGCAAATTTAGTTTAGTGGTAAACTATATCTGCGCCCTCAGCAACCAAGAGAATAGCGTGGCATACCCTGTCAGGCCGCCTCGGTTTCGGTTTGAAGCGCGCGCACCGTGCTGCCATAGCCACCGTTTTCCAAATAGACTTTCTCAACGGCTGTGAAATTCCGGCTCAAGGCTTCGTTGCGGTATGGGAAGCGGCCAAAATCACGGATCACCTGACGGTGGGCGCGCGCGTGCAACATGTTGCTTTCGCTTTTGGGCATCCGTTCACACATCAGACGCACGCAGCGGTCTTGATCTATCAGGTTTTCGGAATGCATCATCGGCAGATAAAAGAACTGCCGCGCGGGGGGATCGATACGCATATCCCACCCTTTGTGGATCGAGGATTTCGCAACCGCCAGTGCTGCACGGTCCGTCGAGAATGCCTGCGCTTGCCCCCGGAACATGTTGCGCGGGAACTGATCGGTCAGAATGAGATAGGCCAAAGCCCCCGATGGATAGGTCAGCCAAAGAGAGAATTTCCCGTCTTTGGCGGCTTGCCATGTCTCAAGAAACTGATCGCGAATGGATTGATCAAAGGCGTCGTCAACGGCGTACCATTTGTCTTCGCCAGCCGTATCCAACCAGAACTTCAGAATATCTTCTGGGCCTTGCATGTTGCGCTCCTCCGCTTCCCCACACTTCAGACTTTCAACTAACGCCGAATGGGCGCATTTTTATACACAAATTTTGCAACAAACCGTCACAAACCCGAAGGTCAGCCGGCGCTTTCTGGTATATGTTCAGCATCGCTGGCGTGATCTTGGGCAATTTCCGCCGCAATTGTGGTCGCTGCGGGCGACATCGGCACGTAATTGCCGGTCTCATCCACAGGCACGGCGGGGCGCACGGTCGCACGGTAGGTCGCGTAGACGGCCAACACGATAAACAATACAGCAGTGAACAGATAAAAGCCCCCCGGCCCTAAGGCCGTGCCCATCATCCAACCGGTTATGATCGGCCCCATGATGGCCCCCAAACCGTTAATGAACAGCATCCCACCGGATGCCGCTGCCATGTCCTCATGTTCAAGAAAGTCATTCGTGTGGGCAATCAACAAGGAATAAAGCGGATTGGACATCCCCCCTACAACAAAGGCGGCAACCAGCAACACAGGGAACATATGGCCGAACATCATACCCAGAATAGACCCGGCCGCGCCGATGATTGACGT
>NZ_JBFEKM010000017.1:0-36919 GCF_041552635.1 Sulfitobacter sp. | reverse complement strand
CTTGTTACCGACGGCACCTACGCTTGTTCTGATTGGCGGGCTTTCGGGAAGTGGTAAAACAACCGTTGCGCAGGAATTGACCCCCCATATCGGTGCGGCACCCGGTGCGGTCCTTTTGCGCAGCGACACGGAACGCAAGGCCTTGCGTGGTGCGGACCCCGCGACCCATCTTGCGGCGTCCGCCTATACGCCGAAAGCCCGCGCGGCCATCTATGACAGGATACTGAAGCGCGCAGGCGGTATTCTGAAAACCGGCCATTCTGTGCTGATTGATGCCACGTTTCTGAACCCCACCGACAGGGAAAGGGCCGCGTCACTGGCAGCAGAGGCTGGCACTGCTTTGCACCGGCTTTGGCTTGATGCGCCGTTGGATGTGCTGATCGACCGCGTGACGGCGCGACAGGGCGATGCGTCTGACGCCGACGCGGATGTGGTTCGTGCGCAATATGCGAGTGCCCTGCTGCCAGACGGTTGGCAGGTGATTTCTGCAACAGGTTCGATTGCTGACACGGTCGCACGGGCCAGAAACGCGCTACACCCGGCGGACAGCCTCGCCACCAAGCCCTAACACCATTGATCACGATCAATCAGCACAGCAGGGCAGCGCGCTAGGCTGGGCACCAGAAATGTAGTGGAGAGACATATGGCGATCCAACAAGCGCTTGGCGATGCTTTGTCCGAAAACCGCTTTGTTGCGGACAAGCTGGAGGATGTGGCACGCCTTCTTGAGCAACAAGATGCGTCGCCTTTTCGCGTTCGGGCCTATCGCAACGCCGCAAGTTATCTGCGCGACTTGGCGCACCCCGTACGGCATGATTATGAACGCGCAGGCAAACGCGGTCTGGATGATTTGCCAACAATCGGACAGTCCATTGCTGCTACGGTCGCCGAAATTCTGGATACGGGTGCATCAAGCCTTCTGGAAAGGCTGCGGGGTACGACGGACCCCGAAGAAGTGTTGCAGACGGTGCCGATGATCGGCCCCGAACTGGCCCGCCGTATCCATCAGGAACTCGACATTGAAACTCTCGAGGCACTTGAGGTTGCGGCCCATGACGGGCGGTTGGCCACCATCAAGGGGATTGGCCCGCGCCGTGCCGAAAGCCTGCGCCATTCACTGAGTGACATGCTGGCACGCAGACGCCCGCGGCGGGTGCTACAGGACCGACAGCAACCATCAATCGCTGATATCCTCTTTGTCGATCAAAGCTATCGCAGTAACTTGGACGGATTGCCGATGATCAAACCACGCCGGTTCAACCCGACCGGCGAGGCCCGTCTGCCGATCCTGCATGTCGAACGGGACGGATGGCAGTTTACGGCGCTCTTTTCCAACAGCCCCGCAGCGCATCGTTTCGGCCGAAACCGCGACTGGGTGGTGATCTATTTCGAACGTGCAGACCAGCCCGAAGGGCAAGTCACCGTCGTGACAGAGCATGGTGGGCCGCTGGATGGAAAACGCGTTATCCGCGGGCAGGAAAAGGCGTGCGAAGCCTATTATCTGGAACAGGTGCAGGAGCATCTGCAAGCCCATTGAAATACGGAGGGTAGGAACTTGAGCAAACGTAGGGCGTGGATCTTTGTGGCGCTATCTTTTGCCGTTTTGCTGGCGCTTTGCGCAGCCCCTGCAACGACATCGCCGATGACTTCAGATTTGGGTTTGGCAGGGCGGGTCCCCTTGTCAGGTGTGGCCAATGTTTGACCAGTCCAGTCGCCATCCGGATAGCCGCGATATGTGCATTGCACCAATCATCGAGATCTCTTGATCATAGATCATCGCGCGCAACTGCGTGGCGGCGCGTCACAGTCGCGCGATCCCGACCATATAGTTTTCCTTGTACGCCTTGGCGCATTTTGGACAGGTCGTGTAGAAAAAGAAAACCTCACCTGCGGTCTTGCCCATTGCCTTTGCCGCAATGCGCATATCGTGTTCAAATTGCTTCGCATGCCGGTAGGGCCCTTCAAACACACGTGTAAAGAAATCACCTGAAAGTGTCGTCATTTCTTCGTCGGGAACGTCCTGTTGCACGGCAAATAAATGTTCCCCTTCCCACGCGGATATGTCGTGGCTCAGGACGATCTGGGTGGCCGGATCGGCGGCATTGGCGTCGTCGATATGGCCCTGTACCCGGGTGAAAACCGTCCCCATGTTCCACGGAATATGCATGGCACTGCGGGTGGTGGCACGCACAAATTTCTTGTTCACGAAATGCAAATGCTGGTTGTCCCAACCTTCGGGCTTGAAACGCGGACAACACCCTGTGGTGTTTTCACTGAGATCATATTCGGGAAATGAATTGGTTTGCATTTTCAGCCTCTGCCACAGTTCGAATGACCGACATGCACAAGGGTAATAGCTGTCGGATTGTAGCGTTTGACTTTGGTCAATCAACTACTGTGGGCGTGATTTTGACGGTGACGTAGCCGCGACAAGGCCTTGGTGATCTGTCCAATACCCAAGGGAACAAGGCTCATTCCTGCGCCTAACATCCAGGCATCGGGGGGCAAAATTTGCAGATCAAGCGGGGCGACAGCCATCGGCAGAAACAAGGCCAAGAACAGCAGGCCGCTGCTAAGAGCAAAGGCGGTCCAAACATATTTGTTTCGAGTTATTTCGTTAAGAAACACGCCCGACCGTGGATCTCGCATATTGAAAACATGCCACATTTGGGCAAAGGCCAGAGTGAAAAAAGATACCGTCACGGCCTCTTGCGAGGTCAAAACCAGATAGTTCTGCGCAAGGATGAATGCGCCGAGCGTTGCCCCGGAAATGACCAGGCTGTGCAAGACGATTGTGGTCCAGATGGGCCGGGTCACGATGGGTTTGGAGGGGTCGCGCGGGGGGGCGGTCAAGAATGTTATTGCTCCCTTCGCCGACCCCCAATGCAAAGGCCGGGAACACATCTGTCACCAGATTAAGAAACAGGATTTGCAGCGGCATGAGGGGGAAGGGCAGACCCACCAGAACGGCTGCCCCAACGACCAGAACTTCGCTTAGATTACACGACAAAAGATACGTCACAAATCGCTGGATATTGCGAAAGACGACCCTGCCCTCACGGATCGCCGCAACAATCGAACTGAACGCATCATCGCCGCCGCTTTGCGCGCGACCTGCGTCCCGCGCAACCCCATGGCGACACCGATATCGGCCTGTTTAAGCGCCGGCGCGTCCTTTACCCCGTCACCGGTTATCGCGACGATTTCACCATGCTTTTGAAATGCGGCAACCAGTTCAAGCTTTTGAGCGGGGCTTACACGGGCGAAAACGTCTGCTTTGAAGACCGGATTCAGCTCTGCCGCCGACATTCGCGAAATGGACCGCAGGTTGCGCCCCTCCAGAACGATCGGGTCACTGTCGGTAAGCCTGACGGCTTTTGCTATCGTTTTTGCGGTCACTGCGTGATCACCCGAATTCCAGCCGACCGACATTGCGTAATTGCCTGTGGCACGTCGCGGCGCGGCGGGTCAATCAGGCCGACAAGCCCCAAGAATTTCAGGTCCGCATAGGTGGCCGCTTGCGGTGATTGCAAAGTGCGCGTTGCGACGGCCAGAACACGCATCCCGCGCGCTGCCATCTGGTCGGTGCGGGATTTCCAGAAGGCGCGTTTTTCTGGCGTCAAACTGGCATTCACGCCATCTGTCTGAACACTTGTGCTGTACGCCTCAAGCACCTCTTCAGGTGCTCCTTTGACCCACATCACAAAATCATCATCCGCACGGTGAACCGTGCCCATCAGTTTCGCCGTTGAATCAAAAGCAATCTTGCGCACCCGCGCGAAGCGTGTTTCCAACTGGCGTTTGTCCATACCTTCGGCTTTGCCGGCGGCCAACAAAGCTTGCTCCAGTGGATTGCTTATAGGGCTGTGACCATCAACGCCCAATTCCGCATTGTTGCACAGCAGACAACCGGACAGAACGTCTGTCAGACAGGTTTTCCCATCGGGCTGATCGCCAGACAAGGCGGGCTGAAAGCGGTGCGTCGTATCGGACAGAGCAAGCAGAATGCCCCCACAGTCATTTCCTGAAGCTGCATGCTGCTTTCAGTCAATGTGCCGGTCTTGTCGGTTAGAATAACGGTCGTCGCCCCAAGCGTTTCAACGGCTGATAAATGTTCAACAAGGGCACTGTGTTTTGCCATGCGCCACATCCCCCGCGCCATTGCCATGATCGCAACAATGGGCAAGCCTTCGGGGATCGCGGCCACGGCAAGAGCGATTGACGCTTTGATAATCAGCACGTCGTGCCCACCCTGCAAAAGCCCTAACACGCCAAGGATTGCAACAATCGCGAGCGCCAGCTTGATCAATTGACCACTGAGCCGGTTTAGCTGGCTTTCGAGAGGAGAATTTTCCGGTGCCACGTCTTCGACGAGCTTTGAAATCAGCCCCAATTTTGTGTCCAACCCGGGGGGCACGAAGACACCGATGGCGCTGCCGCGCGTGATGGCGGTGCCCTTGAACGCCATGCAGGCCCTGTCGCCCATTTGACTATCTGCACAAACGGCAGAGGTGGTTTTATCAACCGCCACGGATTCCCCCCGTGAGCGCAGTTACGACATCCTGGGGGCCGGACGCATGTGGCACGCCCGTGATTGCCAACCATTGCCCACTATTCAGCGTCATTATCGGGCCAAAGGGGGATTGATCAGGATCAATAAGCGCGCGTGGCTTGTGTGGAACGATGATGTCCAATGATATTCATTCGGAGCCCCTCCATGTCCCGCGCCCTTCACTTGGTCACTGCCGTCGCTCTTTCCCTTTGCACAGCCTGCACCGCAACAGATTACGGTCCAAACGAGACAGCCGGCGGCCTGACGGGCGCTGTTCTGGGGGGATTGCTGGGTGCCCAATTCGGGCGCGGCGACGGAAACCTTGTGGCGACAGGGGCCGGTGTTCTGATTGGGGGGCTCATCGGGAGCGAGATCGGTCGGTCCATGGATGACACCGACCGCCTGCGCGCAAACGAAGCGATCCGGCAAGCCTATAACGCACCGGTTGGCGACACCATCCGCTGGAATAACGCACAGTCCGGCAATTACGGAACGGTCACGGCCCTGCGCGACGGGGTTGCGACATCTGGGCGGTATTGCCGGGAATACCAACAAACCATCACGGTCGATGGAAGACGCGCCGTGGGGACCGGCATTGCCTGCCGCCAACCCAACGGCACTTGGCAGATTGTAAGCTGATCATGCGCCTGCACTGCGTTGATGAATGTCAATCGCAGCAAATGGTTTGGTGCGAATTTACCGCCCTAAGCAACCTCAATCAGGAGAATCACAATGCGTACTGACGAACAGATCAGAGATGACATCATGGCAGAGATTGATTTTGATCCCAAAGTCGAGGCAACCGATATCGGCGTGACCGTCAAGGACGGTGCCGTCACGCTTCACGGGACCGTTCATAGCTATTTCGAAGAATTGGCCGTAATCAAGGCCGCCAAGCGTGTCAAAGGCGTGCATGCCGTGGTCGAAGAGATCAAGATCAAATACCCCTCTGACACCCAGATTGATGACTTGGATATTGCCGAACGCATTGCCCATCTTTGTGAGTGGAACACGACATTCCGCAAATATGACATCAAGGCTGAAGTGAAGAGTGGTCATGTGACGTTGTCGGGTAACGTCGACTGGCAATACCAGCGTGCTGATGTGCGCGATTACGTCTCGCGTCTGCGGGGGGTGAACAGTGTGACGAATGCGATCACCATCCGGCCGCATGCTTCGCAACTTGATGTCAAACGCAAGATCTCAGAGGCGCTGCACCGAAGCGCGACCTTGGAATCCTCGAAAATCAACGTGGATGTGGCTGACGGTCAGGTCACTCTGAAGGGGCATGTCAAAGCATGGTACGAGCGTAAGCTGGCCGAGGACGCAGCCTGGTCCGCGCCCGGTGTCACAAAAGTGGTAGACCATATCCAGATCTCTTGATCTGATTGAACCTAGATTGGCGATCCTGCGGGGTCTCAACCAGCCGCATCTCGTGGCTGGACGGCCCTGCGTGACGCCCGTTTTGTGGCTAAGTCGGGTTCGGCGAACCTTTGCCCCGATATTCCGGTATTAGGGGCGGGTGGCGGCGATGCCTGCACTGTTCAAGCCTTCGGTAAGCTCTTGCAAGCTGGCGCGGGTGCGTGGCCCTGTTTCGACTGGCACCGTATCTTCCAGCGCCCAGTCCAGCGGGTTTTCTGCGGTCATGGTGCCGACAAAAACCGTCTGCCCGTCCCCTGTGCGAAAAAGGCTGTCCCAGATGCGTAGATGCAGACGTTTGCCCCCAGATTGATTGGCTTGGTTGGCGTATCCGATTGTCATAAGCCGGCTGTCCCAAAATGTGGGAAGCACAAGGGGATGCGGCAGTGGACGCCCCCGCCAGTCATCAAAAAACGCACGCGCTATCAGATTAAACGATGGACCGGGGGCCTGTTGCCACCCCAGTTTTTCAACAGCATCGGTCAAGGCTGCGGTGTCTTGCGCGGTCAGGATCAGATTGACCCGTTGGTGGGGGGCACCCGACAATACTTCTGTCATCTCGGGGAGCTTGGCCTCGTCAAACACCTTGAGCGGCTCTGCCGTGATCTGGGTTGCGCGGGCTGTCGTCTCTCCTAGCGGGTTAGAAGTTGTCGACACAATATAGATGGCCGCAAACCCCGCCACCATGAACGATGCCGCCGCCAAGCTTTGGCGAAGTGGTGTCCCAGCTGCACGTTGTGCGCCACGCCGCCATTCGCAAAACGCAATCCCCAAGATCAGCCAGATCCCCCCGACAAGATATCCGTTCAGCACGTCCGACAGGTAATGTTCAACCAGATAAACCCGGCTAAACCCGATCAGAAAGGCCGTCGCCACAGCAGCGAAAGCAGCAACATCCGCGCGCAAGAGCCTGAGCCGCCAAGCCAGATAGAACAACATCCCCCAGACCGCCACGGAACCCGCAGCATGCCCGCTGGGAAAGCTGCCAGAGGTTTCGACAAAATAGCCCAGATCAGAACGGGGTCGGGCAAAAAAGCTTTTGAGCAGGGTCACAGTGATCTGGTTAAATACAGCGGCAATCCACAAGCCGCCAAACAGATCATATCGCCGCAAGATCAACAGGGCTACACTGACACCTGCCAGCAAAGGCAAGATACCATGACGCCCGCCGATATCGGTGATCCAAGCCAACACAGCGATCACGCGTTCGTCGCGCATGGCGTACAGCAGATTGGCAAGTCGCGTATCGGTTCCAATGTTTCCCTGTGCTCCTAGAAAATCATAAACGGATTCAGCGTAGGCCGCCGCGATATAGACCAGTAATACCCCAAGCATGGTCGCTGTCAGGCCCAAAAACTGGTCTGTCCCAAATCGCGCTGCGAAGAAGCCGGTCCATTTCGGATGACGGTGCCTCCATTTGCGCACAAAGGGTTTTTGCGCAATCCCGATGGCCAAGGATTTGGCAATATCAATCATGACCGGCGTCAGCAGGCGCATGCGGTACCAGATCAAAAGCAACACACCCAAGGCGAGAACCAGCATCGCCCCGAAGAGGGCCAAGGGTGGTGTGGCGATACCCATCGCACCCAATGCGCTGCCTGAAAAATACCCCAACGCCAGCAAGATGACGGCGTGTATTATGGCACTGGCTGCATTCAAGGCGAAAAATTTGCGCTGCCCCATGCCTGCCATTGCCGCCGCAAACGGTACAAAGCCCGAAAGCGGACCGCGAAACCGCCCCAAGGCCATAGCAAAGCCGCCATAGCGTTGCAAAAGATCTGCCCCTGCCAGCGTATGGCGTGACCCAACAAAGTGCAGCCGACCTGTCTTTTCCTTGCCAGCCACACGGCCCAAATAAAAGCTAATGGCGCTGCCGATAATAGTTCCGGCGGCAATGAACCAAACCAGATCGGTAAACCCGGCTATACCAAATCGTGCCAGTATGCCCGCCGCAAGAATGGCCAATGTGCCCGGCATCAGAACGGTCGTCAGCACAACAGCCTCAAGCATCGCAACAAGGGCAAAGCTCCAATAAAGACCGGACCCAAAGGCGGTCAACGAGGGCAGGAATTGGTCAAGAATCTCTGGCATGGTGAACCTGTTTTGCCGCATTCGGCTGGCGTGAAATCAAGGTGTGCGGGTGTGACCCCGATCATGAGCAGGCTTGGAACAGCCATGGCAAGACTTCAATGTAGGTCGGCACTTTGCCACGACCAGCCATCTACGCCGATAGTCCAGAAGCACCTGAAAATTAACTTGTCACAAGATTGACACCTTAGAGCCACGCGCTGCGCATTTTCCGCGTGTTAATAAAGATTAAATTAGCCGTTCTAGACCAAACAAGAAACTTTGGCGGCTTTGTCCTAACCCGAACCGTCTGATCGATGGGGCACACCGTTCTGGCGTAGGTCCCCAATTCTTCGCCCAACTTGGGGCGGACTGATACAACCGCGAACCGATGTCAGGTAAAGTAAAGATGATTGAGCTTACCTTTAATGGCCTAAATATTGCGACCTTCTCTGATGCTTATCAGACAGGGAATGCATCGCAGAACGACTTGGAACTCACGCTCAATAACGTCCAGGCAATTGGCACCGCGACCGAAGAATTCACGCTAAGGCAGACGCAGGCAAGTTCGAACAGTGATGAGTTCGACAACGGTCAGTTCTGGGAACTTGTCGCGTCAGATGGGACTGTGATCGCAACCTCGTTGAACCCCGGTGATGACCTTTATGACAGACTGGGTGCAACTGATGAAT
Source organism: Sulfitobacter sp. (assembly GCF_041552635.1). Classification (GTDB taxonomy): domain Bacteria; phylum Pseudomonadota; class Alphaproteobacteria; order Rhodobacterales; family Rhodobacteraceae; genus Sulfitobacter. Next base: position 28,189 of record NZ_JBFEKM010000017.1, on the reverse strand, counting down.
ACATCATCTTTCAGTCTGGCAGTTTTGGGAACCTGATCATCGGGGTACAAGACTTTCCGACATCGCCACAAAGCATCACATACACCCAAGATGACGAAAATGGTGCCGCCGACAAAGGGGACAATGACGGGAATTTTGACTTTGCAGAGGCCATATGCTTCGCGAGGGGCGCGGAAATCGAAACCCCTGATGGAAGGCGCTGCGTCGAGACGCTTGGGGTGGGTGATATGGTTTGCACGCTCGATCATGGGCCGCAGCGGATTTTATGGTGCGCGCAAAGTGAAATTAATCTTGTACCGCAAGCGAAGCGGGACGATGTTCCCGTCAGGTTGCGTTCGGGGTGCCTTGGCGATGGTATTCCGCATCGTGATCTGACCGTTTCGCCCCAACATCTGATCATGTTGGGGGGATGGCCGATCGAGCTTAACTTTGGGTGTGAAGAAGTTTTCGCGCCAGCCAAAGCGCTGGTCGATGACGCCGCCATTTTCAGACTGAACGGGCTGACGAAGATCACATATCACCATATCATGTGCGCAAATCACGAGATCATCTTTGCCAATAGCGTACCCTGCGAGACCTTCAGAGCAGGCGCGCAAGCCATATCAACACTTTCCGCATCCGCGCGCATGAGCTTGATGAGGGCTGCCTTACGCACCGAAAACGACGAAGTCGCGCGACCGGTGGTCAAATCCGGGTTGGTGGCTGCGATCCGGTCGGCAATGATACGAAATTACGACGCCCCGCAATCGAGGCTGGCGAAAGCCGCATAGGGAAACCGGACAAACTTGGATTTCTCCGTAAGCGCCTATCAAACTGCACCTGTTCGGATTGTCTTCTTGCTTGGAAAGGGGCCGGTTTAGATCTCATTAAACACAAATTCGCGCAGCAATAATAACGCCCTATCCTTTGTCCATTTGTGACAAGACAACCCGTCAATCACTTCAACCTGTTTGGCGCTTGCTCTGGCAACCACGTAACAAGTTCCGGGAACAGGACAAACAGGATCAAGACCACCACTTGGATTAGAAAGAACGGAATAACACCGCGGTAAACCTGTCCAATGCCGATCCCTTCAGGCAACACGCCTTTCAGATAGAATAGCGTATAGCCGAAAGGCGGCGTGATATAGGCCATCTGGGCTGTCACCATGAACAGTACCCCGAACCACAACGGATCAAATCCAAGCGTTTTGATAATCGGCACAAAGACCGGTACGCACAGCAGAATTATCCCGATCTCGTCCAAAAAAAGGCCAAGAAAGATCAACACCAGCAACATGGCCAGCAGGACAACATAACGCGACGACTCCAGCCCCTGGACAAAGCTCAGCACACTATCCGCACCGCCTGTCGCCACAAAGACCGAGATGAACGCCTTGGCACCCAGCGTGATCCAAAGGATCATCGCCGTGACCCGCAAAGTGTCCGTGGCGGCGGCATTCAGATTGGGTAGTCGCAGACGCCCAGACAAAAGCGCCGACAGCAAAGCACCTAGAACACCGACGGCGGCGGCTTCGGTCGGTGTCGCGATCCCCGCATAGATCGATCCAAGAACAGAGAAAATAACAAGTGCTGGCAAAACCAGATGGCGCAGGGACGCAAGCTTTTGCGCCAGCGGGATGGCTGTCGTATCCTGTGGCTTGGGGGCCAGTTCGGGGTTCAGCGTGACGCGCACCCAGATGTAGGTGCAATAGCCGAATGCAAGGATCAGGCCCGGCAGGATACCCGCAATGAACATCTGCCCAATGGAAATTTGTGCCGTGATCGCATAGACGATCGTCACCACAGATGGCGGTATCAGGATGCCCAACGTTCCCCCGGCGCAGATCGCGCCCAACGCCAGCGGCGGGTGATAGCCGCGCGCCAGCATAGATGGTAACGCCAAGATACCCATCGCGGCCACGGCAGCGCCGACAACACCCGTCATGGCGGCCATAATGGTGCAGATGACCACTGTGCCAATGGCCAGTCCACCCGATACCCCGCCGAACCATGTTTCCATGGCGGCGTAAAGATCATCGATAATCTGCGATTTCTGCAAGATGGCAGCCATCAAGACATAAAGCGGAATCGCCATCAAGGCCTCTGATGTCATCGTCTCAAAGGTATTGAGCACGGTGACAATCAGCGCACTTGGCCCCCAAAGCGTAGCTGTCGCCAGAAAGGCGATTGCGCCCAGAACAAAGACCAAGCCAGCGCCGCTCAGCATCAACAGGATCAGGGAAACGAACATCCCTACCAGAACAAGACTGCTTTCCATTACGCGGCCCGCTCTTTCAGCGCAAAGACAACTTCGGCAAGGGATTGAAGCACAAGCAGAATGGCCGCCAGTGGCAATACCATTTTGGCAGGCCAGATGATCGGGTTCCAAGCGGAATAGCTGGTTTCGCCGTATTCATAGGCCTGCCATGCCAATGGCAAACTGAACCGCAACAAGATCAAGCCAAAGAGCAGCGCCAGCAGTGCCGCCATCACGGCGAGTACCGTGCGCAGCCTGCCCTGTGCTGAAGCGGACAGGATATCGACGGCGACATGTCCGCCACTGTGCAGCAGATAAGGTCCACCCATCAGAAAGAAAGGGCCAAACAGCAAGGTTGCCAGTTCGGGCCCCCAGCTGGTCGGGCTGTGGAAAGAATAGCGCGAGATCACTTCGAAAAGCATGAGGGCCGCGATGACATAGACAAGCCATTTCGTGGCCTCGAACGTCCAGCGGTTGAAGGTGGTAATAGCGCGCGCAGCTTGAAACATTGATGCCTCCCTTATTCGCGAAACCGGCCCGCTGCTGTCTTGCGCGGGCCGGTCTTGGTCGGTCGTGGCGGATCAGAGCAGCCGCAGGTCTGTCATCAGTTGCTTCTGGCTTTGCATCATCTCGGTGGCCAAGGCATCTCCGTTTGTGGCCTTCTCCCAAGAGGCGACGGCCTTGTTGCGCGATTGTGCGACATCTTCGGGATCAAAGGTGATGATTTCCACACCTGCCTCTTCGAACTTTGCCAGGTATTCCGCGTTATCGACGATGATATTCTGACGCAGCGCGCCCGAGACTTCTCGTGCGGCGACGGCAAGCGCTGCCCGCTGTTGATCGTCCAGCTGGCCATAGGCCGCAGTGTTCGCAACATAGCATGTCGCCGTCGAGGGTTGGTGGATGCCGGGCAAAATCAGGTATTTGGCAACCTCGTGAAGACCCTCTTCGTAGTTGGCTTTGATATCGCCACGGTCGGCGAAATCCACCAACCCTTTGTCGAGGGCAGAATACACCTCGGATGTCGGCAGCGGCGAAACCGCGACGCCAAAATCGGCCATGACGGCAGCGGCAAGCCCGACAAACCGGCCTTTCAAACCGTCCATATCCGCGATCTTGCGAATTTCTACCTTCGAATGCAGCGGCTCTTCGCCATAGACTGTGGGCGCGACATATGTCAGCCCCGCAGGCGCATAGGATCTGGCCGCCATGTCCATGCCGCCGCGCTCGTAGAACCATGCCTCGTACTGGTCCGCCTCGGGAAAGCCGAAAGGTACAGTCGACGAAAACCCGTGCGCGGGGATCTTGCCCGCGGTATAGCCATCAAAGGTCTTCATAAGCTGAAAGGCACCACCCCGCACGGCATCGAATGACTGTGCTGCGGGAACGATCTGGCCACCTGCAAAGGCTGTGATGTCCAAACTGCCACCGGTCAACTCACGGACGCGGTCACAGAACTTTTCCTCGTATAGCATTGGCGTCGTGCCGCCGCCCCAAAGTGCTTGCATCCGCCACTGGATTGTCCCCTGTGCCCTGACGGAACTGGCAGCGACGATTGCTGGCGTGGCGAGCCCCGCCGCTGCGGCACCGCGCATGAAATGACGACGTGTTGTCGGTTGGTTGATTGTCTTTGTCATTGGTTGTCCTCCCTAGAAAACCTTGGCTGTGCAGCTTGTTAAAGCTTTGCCAGCACTTCTTTTGCCGCCTGAACACTGACGTGCCCCTGCGTTGCGATGGCATTTGCCACCGCTTCGATCTGCGGGCCTACGGCACCCGCCAGAATTGCGATGTTGCGTGCATGCAGCGCCATATGGCCCTTCTGGATGCCTTCGGTTGCCAGCGCTCGCAATGCGGCCATATTTTGCGCCAACCCGACGGCGACAGTGACCTCCGCCAGTTCCTGCGCGGTGCTCACCCCCAGCACACGCAGCGCAGCCTGTGCGGCCGGATGCGTTTTCGTGGCCCCCCCGACCAGCCCAAGCGCCATCGGCATTTCGATTGTACCGATCAAGGTCCCGTTTCCGCCCCGTTCCCAAGTCGTCAAGGACGTATAGTGACCGCTTCGCGCCGCCCAAGCGTGCGCACCCGCTTCGATCGCACGCCAGTCATTGCCCGTCGCCACAACAACGGGATCAATGCCATTCATCACCCCCTTGTTATGGGTCGCCGCGCGATAGGGGTCGATCTGCGCAAGGGCGTAAGCTTCGATCATGCCATCGATCACATCATTGCCGTCCATCGTTTTCGTCGTCAAAGCAGCGGGCGTCAGCGTGACATGCGCCCGCGCAAGCCGGCGATCCGCAAGGTTTGAAAGAATCCGCAAGCGGGTATGGCCACCGGCAATTTCGGCGACGCGGGGCGCGATGGTTTCTGCCATCGAATTCACCGCGTTGGCCCCCATGGCATCACGCACATCCACAAGGATATGCAGCACTGCCATCGGGCCAACGGCAGATTTCTCGAAAACATGAACTTCGATCCCGATGCAACCGCCGCCCAGCGACACCAGCACCTCGTCACGGCGGTTGCACATCTCGCGCAGCTCGGCTTCGGCTGCCAACAAGCGATGGCGCGCGCCACTTGGGTCGGCCAGACCAACAACCTGAATTTGTGCCCGCATGACCGGCCTGTCTGATGAGGTGTGAAAACCGCCACAACCCCGTGCAATCTTGGCCATATAAGAGGCGGCTGCCACGACAGACGGTTCTTCAACAACCATCGGGATCAGGTAATCTTTGCCATTAATGGTAAAGTTCGAGGCCAGCCCAAGCGGCAGTTCAAACTTGCCAATGACATTTTCGATCATGCCGTTAGCCAATGATATCGGCAGCACATCGCGCCCTGTCAATGTGGCACGGTCTGTATCATCCATACCCACTGTTTTTGCCAATAGGTCCAGCCGCGCTTCGGGCTCAAGATCCCGAAAGCTTTCAAGCCGCGAATTGATCTGCGTCGTATTGCCGTTTGTCATTCAGTCTATGCCCCCCGCTTTCACGGCAGACCCTAGACGCAATCGCCGGAACCTTGATAGGTACAATTGTGGAATACAGTGGCGTAGTGTACTGGTACTTTAAGTGGTACAATTTTTGGACTGCAATGAACAAGACCGATAACATCGTGCGGCGCTTGGCCGATAACATCGCCAATGGCAGTCCGGCAGCAGGTGAACGCTTGCCCTCCATCCGCGCAGCCGCGGCTGATCTGGGTGTTTCCAAGAATACGATTGTCGAAGCCTATGACAGGCTGGTGGCGCAAGGACTGATTACCGCGCGGCAAGGGGCTGGGTTTACGGTCGCCTCACACACCCACACGATCCGAGAGGATGATGCTCCCCGACATCTGGTTGAAGCCGTGGACAGCATCTCCCTGCTCCGGGCGCAGCTTGATCAGAATTACGCAGTCCGTATCGGCGACGGGCGCCCGCCGGCATTGTGGATGGCAGGCATCCCAATGCGCAACCTACCCGAACTTCAAAGTGATAGCGGCAATGATACCTCGGGATACGGCTCTCATATGGGGTATCATCCGCTTCGCACCCTGATTGCGGCCCGGCATAAATCGGATGGCATTGCGCTTGAGCCCGAACAGATCGTGACGACCTTTGGGGCAAATCATGGACTTGACCTGATCGTGCGGCGCTATCTCAAGCCCGGCGACACTGTGTTGGTCGATGACCCTGGATATTATCCCCTGTTTGCCAAACTCCGCTTTTCTCAGGTGACTTTCATCGGGGTGCCACGCGGTACAAACGGCCCGGATCTGGACCAATTGCGTAGCCTGGCAGCAGAGCATCGCCCCAAGCTTTTCTTTACACAATCGTTGGCGCAAAATCCGACGGGCACCTCGATGGATCTGGTGACGGCCCATGGCGTGTTGAAACTGGCCGAAACTATGGATTTCATGGTCGTCGATGATGATCCGTTTATCGACCTTCCTGATCCGAAAGGGGTGCGCCTGGCGGCGCTGGACGGGTTTGACCGCGTTATTTTTGTCGGCACGTTTTCAAAGACATTATCTGCCTCATTTCGCACAGGTTATATCGCGGCACACCGCAGCATTACCGAAGAACTGGCTGAACTGAAAATGATCACGACGGTCAATTCGTCACGGTTCTCCGAGATGATTGTCACCGAAATGATTCAAAGCCAGCGCTATGCCCGGCACCTTAAAAAGCTGGCCAGACGGTTGCAGAATGCGGCTGAGAAACTGCAAGGCGATCTGGCCGCTTTGAATCTGCGCTGCAAAGTTCCCCCCGGACAGGGATATTACGCCTGGCTCGACCTGCCGAAGGGGATCAGCGACACCGACCTTGCGAAAAAGGCTGCGGCCGAGGGAATCTTCATTGCCCCCTCAAGCTTTTTCGTGGTTCAACCCTCTGGCACGCCAGCCGCGATGCGCTTGAATGTTACCCGCACCGGCGACCCAAGATTCATGCGCTTTCTGAGGCGCGAACTAGGGCAATGAAAGCCAAAATCGGAACTGGCCGTCAGAAGAAATCCGGGTGCCGTTTGCGAATATCATCGACCCGCGCCAGCGTGCCTGAAAGATGGTCGCGCACCGCTTTTTGCCCCGCGGCAGGGTCCCCTGCCCGGATCGCCGAAGCGATACGGTGGTGACATTCCATAATTGAGGCTGATTTTCCAGGATCAGGCAGGTTCAAATTGCGAAGCCGGTCGATATGACCGGACCGCGCCGTCACAAGATCCCACAGGCTTTCCACACCGATCAACCCACACATCCGCCTGTGAAAGCTGTGATCCAAGGCGGAAAACTCGACCATATCCTCGGCCTCCAAAGCCCGTTCCTGACGCGCGACCAATACATCTATTTCATCCATGAAAGACCGGTCCTGCGTCAACGCCAAGCGTCGGATCACCTCAAGCTCAAGGGAGAGCCGCAGGAACTGGGTTTCTTGCGCATGTACAATGTCGATACGGGAAACAACCGTCTTGGACTGAGGGAAAATCACCAACAGCCCTTCTTCGGCAAGTTTTTGCATGGCTTCGCGTACGGGCATTTGGCTGACGCCATAGGTATCGGTCACTTCTACCCGCGACAGCGACTGGCCGGGCAAAAGTTCAAGCCCGACGATTCGATCTCGCAATGCATTATAGACCTGTTGGCTGGTGGTCATCCGTCTGATCGGCGTGGGCGCGCCTGAAATACGCACCTGCCCAACCGGGGATGTCGATTTGAATTCCTGTTTGCTCATTACACTTAGCTGTCTTTCTGTCGCTTGCCGATGCCCACTGTACAAGGGTCTTGCCAAAAGCGCACTAATATATTAGTTCAATTTTAGCAGGGTGATCTGCACGATCCAATGGGAGGATATTATGAAACTGACGCTTAAGGCGCTTATGGCTGCGACTGTTGCCATGCCGGTCTCAATGGCCGCCGCTGAAACACTAAATATACAAACATCATTCAACGCAGGCGATTTTTCGACGCAATACCTGACTGAAACCTGGCTGCCCAAGATCAAAGAAATGACTGATGGCCGGATCGAGATCGTGCTGACGCCAAACGGGTCCGTCGTCCCCGCGCGTGAAACCCCCGAAGCGGTTGCCGCCGGTGTGCTGGATGGTGACTTCACCTCAGTGAACTATTTTGCCGGGCTTGAGCCAGCGTATGCCATCATGGGCGACCTGATTTCTGGCTACGACACGCCAGAACAGATGCTGGGTTTCTGCAAGGATGGCGGCGGTGCCGCGATGATGCAAAAAGCTGCTGATTCAGTAACAGACGGCGAAGTACATGTCGTTGCATGTGGACCATATTCGCGTGAGGCACTGCCCGCAGCCGTTCCGATCCGAACCTACGAAGACCTTGTCGGCAAAAAGATCCGCTCCCCCGAGGGTCTTGCCGCTGCGGTGTTTCAGGCCGCCGGCGCGTCACCGGTTTCGATCCCGTTCTCCGAGGTTTTTGGCGCGCTTGAAAAGGGCATCGTCGATGCTGCTGATGCCTCGGCCTATGTGAACAACGACGCAACTGGCCTGCACGACGTGGCACGTTTTCCGCTTTATCCCGGCATCCATTCCATGCCGTCAATGCAGTTCACCCTCAACACCGAAAAGTGGGAGGCCCTTTCAGCAGAAGATCAGCAGGCCCTGCACGATTGGTGGTATGACGCGATGTACGCCATGGCAGCCGAAGTCGGTAAGTTGGACAAGCAGCTGGCTGAACGTGACGCCGCTGGCGACAAGATCGAAGTCATCGACTGGCCACAGGAAAGCCGCGACAAATTGCGTGTCGTCGCCCGCGCACAGTGGGAAGACTATGCCAAGAAGTCCGATCTCGCCCAAGAAGCGCTGGATGCAAATCTTGCCTATATGAAAGAAATCGGCCTGTTCAAAGAATAAGAGCCGCCGCACCGCGCCAGTCAGACTGGTGCGGTGCTGTCTTTACCTTTCTGGGGGGTGCTATGACTAACCTTCTGGCCTTTTATGCCGATTGGATGGACCGCATCAGCGTCTTCATCGGGCAGGCCTGCTCCGTCTTATTTTTCACCTGTATCGCGGCATCCGCCGCCGAGGTGGTGCTGCGCTACGGGTTCGACCAGCCGACTGTCTGGTCAACCGAATTGGCGATGACGCTATGCGCAACCGCATGGGTACTGTCGGTCGGATTTGTGACCGAACGGAACCGCCATATTTCGATCACCATGCTTGAAATGATCGTCGGCCCGCGTGTCTGGCGTACATTTCGCCTGTTCCAGATGCTGATTGCGTTCGGGGCATTGGCCGTCCTGACCATGGCGCTGTGGAAACCCGCGATGAAGGTGCTGTCGCGTACGGAATACACGGGCACGGCTTTCAACTCGATCCAGCCCACCATTTTCAAAGTTTTGATCGTCGTGGGTTGCGTTTTATATCTGGCGCAGCTTGCCGCCAACATCATCCGCTGGGTTCAGCGTACCGAAAAGGACCTGACTGGTGGGCATTGAATTAATTACACTTTTGATCGTCATGGCGCTTTTGTCACTGATGGCCCTTGGCGTGCCGTTGGGTGTGACAACCCTGACCGTATCCCTTGCGACAGCGATCATGTATTTCGGCGTGCGCGCCGGGTTCTTCATCGTAGGCGCAAACGTCAGCGAAGTACTGCACAAGTACGAACTGATCGCTGTCCCGTTCTTTGTCTTTATGGCAAATGTGCTTGAGCGATCCGGAATCGCGAAATCACTGTTCGATTCAATGGCAATCATGGGCGGGCGTTTCCGCGGCTCGGTCGGGGTGCAGACCTGTATCGTAGCAGTGGTACTGGCCGCAATGTCAGGCATCATGGGGGGCGAAATCGTGATGCTGGGCTTGATCGCCCTGCCCCAGATGTTGCGCCTTGGCTATGACAAGAAGCTGTCGATTGGCATCATCTGTGCTGCTGGCGCGCTGGCAACCCTGATACCGCCATCGGTCGTTTTGATCATCTATGGCCTTGCCGCACAGGTGTCGATTACCAAGCTTTTTTCCGCTTCTGCCGTCCCGGGGCTGATCCTTGCATCACTTTACATTGGCTACATTCTGATCCGGGTACGCCTGAACCCGGCGATGGCACCGATCTATGACATCCCTGAAACAGGGCTGCCCTTCTTTCAGCGGCTGAAATACCTCAAGGGCGTGATTTTGCCCGGGGTGCTGATCGGGGCCGTTCTGGGCGTGATCTACTCAGGCATCGCCACCGTGACCGAGGCAGCAGCCATAGGTGCCGTCGGTGCCTTGGTCATTGCCGCGCTGCGCGGAGAACTGAATTGGAAAATGGCGCGCGATTCAATGCGGCAGACTGTTCTGACCGTCGGGTCTATCATCTGGCTGGTCTTGGGTGCCGTCTCCTTGATCGGGATTTACAACCGTATTGGCGGCGGGGAATTCCTGCGCGGCGTGCTGACCGGTCTGGATCTTGCACCGATCATGGTCATCGTTGTCATGATGTTGATCGTCATGCTGCTGGGTACATTCCTTGAATGGATCGCGATCATCTTTATCACCGTGCCGATCTTTGCGCCTGTCGTCATCGATCTTGGCTATGACCCCATCTGGTTTGGTGTGCTGTTCGCGATGAACATCCAGATCTACTATCTTTCACCACCTTTCGGGCCCGCCTGTTTCTTCTTGAAATCAGTCGCCCCAAAGGAAATCGAGCTTCAGGATATCTTTCTCGCCGTCTTGCCCTTCATCGGGCTGCAGATCGTCGGATTGTTTCTGGTGCTTTTCATACCCGACCTGGCGCTTTGGCTGCCATCGATGATGGAATAGGGAGGCTTTGATGACCGATCCGCACCTTACAAAGCAGGACGAGGATATCTCGGCCCCTGAATATGCAGCCGAAGACGGCAAAGACCACTACGACTTTGGCAGCTGGCCCGAAGTCGTGGGCGTAGCACTGACCGTGCTGCTGGTCTGGCTCACCTTTGCATTCAATGGATAACAAAATGACACGCAAAACACCCGCCGACCTTCGGTCCGCGCGATGGTTTTCACAGGATGATCTGCGCAGCTTTGGACACCGTTCCCGGATGATGCAGCTTGGCTATTCCGAAGAAGAATTCCGTGATCGCCCGATGATTGGAATCCTGAACACCTGGTCCGAACTGAACACCTGCCATTCGCACTTTCGTGAACGCGTCCAAGACGTCAAGCGCGGCGTTTTGATGGCGGGCGGCATTGGCGTCGAAATGCCTTCGCTGTCGGTTGACGAAAGCAACACCAAACCAACCTCGATGCTTTACCGCAATCTGCTGGCGATGGAGACTGAAGAAATGATCCGCTCGCACCCGCTGGACGGCGTGGTGTTGATGGGCGGCTGTGACAAGACTACGCCGGGTCTGGTGATGGGCGCAATCTCGGCCGGGGTACCGCTGATCTATCTGCCCGCGGGTCCGATGCTGCGCGGCAACTATGCCGGCAAGATTTTGGGTTCCGGTTCGGACGCATGGAAATACTGGGACGAACGCCGTGCGGGCAATATCGATGATAAGGAATGGCAAGGCGTTCAGGGCGGCATCGCGCGGTCTGCGGGCACCTGTATGACAATGGGCACCGCGTCCACCATGACGGCGATCGCCGACGCGATGGGGATCACATTGCCTGGCGCGTCTTCTATTCCCGCTGTTGATTCCGGACATATCCGGATGTCATCCGATTGTGGTCGGCGCATCGTCGATATGGTGTGGGAAGACCTTACCCCCGACAAGATTATCACTGACGCCGCCTGTCGCAACGCCGCGATTGTTGCAATGGCAACGGGCTGTTCGACCAATGCAGTGGTGCACCTGATCGCAATGGCCCGCCGCGCCGGTCACAACCTGACACTGGATGATCTTGACGCGCTTGGCCGCGTCACACCCCTGATCGCGAATGTCCGACCTGCGGGAAAAGATTACCTGATGGAGGATTTCTACTACGCGGGCGGCCTGCGTGCCTTGATGAAGCAGATCGAAAGCCAGCTGGATACAACCTGCATGACGGTGACAGGCAAGACCGTTGGCGAAAACCTTGAAGGGGCCGAAGTCTATAACGACGATGTCATTCGGCCGCTGTCAAACCCGGTCTACAAGGAAGGGTCCTTGGCCGTGGTGCGCGGCAACCTGTGCCCCGATGGCGCTGTGATCAAACCTGCGGCCTGTGATCCGAAATATTATCGCCACGAAGGCCCGGCGCTGGTCTTTGACAATTATCCCGACATGAAAAAAGCGGTCGACGACGAAGATCTCGAGATCACGCCCGACACCGTTATGGTGCTGCGCAATGCAGGGCCGCAAGGTGGCCCCGGCTTCCCTGAATGGGGCATGTTGCCGATCCCCAAAGCGCTGATCAAGCAAGGTCACCGCGATATGCTGCGCATTTCAGATGCGCGGATGTCGGGCACTTCCTACGGTGCCTGCGTGCTGCACGTTGCCCCCGAAAGCTATGTCGGCGGGCCGCTGGCGCTGCTGAAAACAGGCGATATCATCCGCCTCGATCTGGACGGTCGGACCCTTGATATGCTCGTCGACGAGGACGAGCTGGCCCGCCGCCGTGCCGCATGGACTGCGCCTGCCAAGCGGTTCGAGCGCGGCTACGGCTACATGTTCTCCCAACATGTCACGCAGGCGGATCAAGGCTGCGACTTTGACTTCTTGCAAACCGATTATGGCCGCGCCGCGGGCGAACCAGACATATTCTAAGGACCAGATCATGACCGATTACATTCTTTCCGACGACACCAAAGCCAAGCTGAATCGCATCTCGACCGCGTCGATTGCAACCCAGCTTTACAAGCGCGGCTTGCGTAACCAGTTCATCCAAGGCGTATCCCCCGTCGCCCCAAAGGCTGAGCGCATGGTCGGACAAGCCTTTACCCTGCGCTATATTCCAGCCCGTGAAGACCGCAATCAGCTTGAGGTGTTCCGCACCGAAGACCACCCGCAGCGCGTCGCCGTTGAGACATGCCCAGTGGGCCATGTCCTGGTGATGGATGCGCGTCAGGATGCAAGTGCCGCCACCGCCGGGTCGATCCTGATCACGCGCATGGCCGTGCGCGGATGCGCCGGTGTCGTGTCAGACGGTGGATTTCGCGACGCGCAAGGCATTGGCGAACTTGACATGCCAGCCTTTCACGCACGCCCGTCCGCCCCGACGAACCTGACCAAACACGAGGCGCTTGATATCAATATTCCCATTGGATGTGGCGGCGTTGCCGTGTTTCCCGGCGACGTGATTGTCGGAGATTCGGACGGGGTGATGGTGATCCCTGCGCATCTGGCTGACGAAATAGCAGAGGTATGTTCGGGCATGGAAGCCTTCGAGGATTTCGTGCTCGAAGAGGTGCTGGCCGGCACGCCGATCATCGGCCTTTATCCATGCACCCACGAAGAGAACCAGAAGAAATTCGAAGACTGGCGCGCCAAAACAGGCCGCTGATCCCTTGAAATGCGGGCGGCAGGCCAATGCACGCGCCGGACAAAGACTACAAAAGGACACGACATGACCTTCACCCCACATGGAAAACACCTGATCGCTGGCGAATGGGTTGAAACGGACAAGACCTTCCAGTCTGAACCTGCACATGGTGCCGCCCACGCATTTTCAGCAGGCACACCTGCGCAAGTCAACAGCGCCTGCGATGCCGCCGAAGACGCGTTTTGGTCCTATGCCTATTCCGCCCGTGCTGACCGCGCCGCCTTTCTGAACGCCATCGCAGACGAAATCGAAGCCCGCGCCGAAGCCATCACCCAGATCGGTTCCCAAGAATCCGGCCTGCCCGAAGCGCGGCTTCAGGGGGAACGGGGGCGCACGACAGGCCAGCTGCGTCTGTTTGCAGAGCACATCCTGAAAGGGGAGTATCTGGACATTCGCCACGACAAGGCGCTGCCAGATCGCCAACCGCTTCCCCGCCCCGATCTTTACATGATCCAACGCCCGATCGGGCCGGTTGCCGTGTTTGGCGCGTCGAACTTTCCCCTCGCCTTTTCGACCGCTGGTGGCGATACCGCCGCCGCTTTGGCCGCCGGCTGTCCCGTTGTCGTCAAGGGGCACTCTGCCCACCCCGGTACCGGCGAGATCATCGCCGACGCGATCCTTGCCGCCATTAAGACCTGTGGCATTCATCCCGGCGTGTTCTCGTTGATTCAGGGTGGTAACCGCGAGGTTGGCCAGACGCTGGTTCAGCACCCCTTGATCAAGGCGGTTGGTTTCACCGGATCATTGGGCGGGGGACGTGCGTTGTTTGACCTTTGCGCGCAGCGTCCAGAACCGATCCCGTTCTTTGGCGAACTTGGGTCCGTCAACCCGATGTTTATCCTGCCCGAAGCCGCCAAAGCACGCGGTGCAGCGATTGGGGCTGGATGGGCAGGGTCATTGACAATGGGTGCCGGACAATTTTGCACCAACCCCGGTATTGCCGTTATCGCCAAGGGTGCCGAAGGCGATGCATTCGTTTCCGCCGCCAAAGATGCGCTGTCCAAAGTCGCTCCTCAAGTCATGCTGACCGACGGCATCGCAGACGCCTATGCATCGGGCAAGGCGCGGTTTGACGGGCGCAATGCAGTTCAACCATTGCTGACCAATGCGGACGAAGGGCGCCACGCCTCGCCCAATCTTTTTGAGACGGACGCAGAAAACTACCTTCAGGATCATGCGCTTGGCGAAGAGGTCTTCGGCCCGCTTGGGCTAGTTGTGAGGGTTTCTGGGCCGGATGAAATACTGACCCTTGCCAAAGGGTTCGAGGGCCAGTTGACCGCGACGATCCACATGGACAAGGCCGACACCGATCACGCCCGCGCGCTGCTGCCGATCCTTGAGCGCAAGGCGGGGCGTGTGCTGGTGAACGGTTTTCCGACCGGCGTTGAAGTGGCTGATACTATGGTCCACGGCGGCCCCTATCCTGCCTCGACCAACTTTGGCGCAACCAGCGTGGGAACATTGTCGATCCGCAGATTTCTCCGTCCGATCTGTTTTCAGGACGTACCTTCAGACCTTTTGCCTGCAGATCTGATATCCGTCTGATCCTCGTCAAGAACAATGAAGCGGCGAAAATCTTTCGGCGCCTCATACCTTCGCATCGCTTAGCGGCCTGTCGAACATCCTTCAGTCAACGTACTTGCCCAGATCAGGGCGGCGCATAGGGCGCGCGATGCGGGTCACGCGCGCCTCAGGCAGTCCAACATAGCGGCTAATTTCTGCGTCCGTTAATCCAAGCGCAATAAAGCATTCTAGAACGATATCAGGGTCAGGACCAAAAGCGTCATGGATTTGTGTGTCAAATCTGCGTTTCGGCAGATGTCTGACCGTAGGACCGTCGAGGCCCGAATGCTCGGGGTTGTTGCGACGGAGGTACCCGATGGTGGCAGACGGTCTGGTACCCAGTTCCGTATTTAATTTTTGCATGATTTTAGTCCTCCCCCATAGATTGCAGATAGTGAATTATGGTGCAGGATTCCTTAATAAAAAGAATCCATCTTGCGTTAAATCAATCGGGACTGAAACTTTTGCCGCGCGGCCAAGGTGCGCCCTGCAAGATCACATTGACCTCGATCAATCGACAGCCCGGTTGCATGGAGTAGCACAAAAAGGACCTGCTCAAGGATAATGCTGTGCTTCAACACCTACTTGTCAGAAACCTCAGATCCCTTCTGCGCGAGGGCAACATTACGCTGCATCTGCCAGACAAAAGTGTTGCGCGCATTGGCGATGGCCTAGGACCGCTTGTTGTCGTCCGGCTGACCACTTCAGCCGTCGTTAGACGTCTGGTCTGGAATCCCGAACTTGCGCTTGGCGAAGGCTATATGAACGGAGAGATCACGATTGATGGCGATGATCTGCATGGCTTACTACGGGTTGTGGTCAGCAATTTTGATGTGCAGGCATCGTCGTTGTGGATGCGCGCCATCAGGGTAATTCGGATGCTGCGACGGCGATTTGACCAAAACAACTTTGCATCCGCCTCCAGACGCAATGTCGCGCATCACTACGATCTGTCCAGCACACTATACGATCTTTTTCTGGATCAGGACCGGCAATATTCCTGCGCGTATTTCAAAAGCCCCGAGGATTCTTTGGAGCAGGGTCAGAGCCAGAAAAAGGCCCATATTGCAGCCAAGCTGCTTTTGGAGCCCGGAATGCGTGTTCTTGATATCGGGTGCGGCTGGGGTGGGACGGCACTTAGTCTCGCGCGCGACTACGGCGTCAACGTTCTGGGCGTGACCCTTTCAAAGGAACAGCACCGTATCGCGACAGCGCGCGCCAAGGCCGAGGGTCTTTCTGATCGCGTCAAATTCAAGCTGTGCGATTACCGTGATGTGACCGGCCCTTTCGACCGGATCGTGTCGGTCGGTATGTTTGAACATGTCGGCCTACCCCACTACGCTGCCTACTTTCAAACCGTTCGAAATCTGCTGACCCCTGACGGCGTCGCGCTGGTCCATACTATCGGGCGAAGCGCGCCGCCCGATGCAACAAACCCGTGGATTGCGCGCTATATTTTCCCCGGCGGGTATATCCCCGCGATGTCCGAAGTCTTGCCCGCGATCGAAAACGCGGACTTGTTTCTGGACGATGTCGAATGCTGGCGGTTACACTATGCTACGACGCTGCGGCACTGGTTTGACAGGTTTGAGGCGAATAGCGAAAAGGCCGCTGAAATCTATGATGACAGGTTCGTTCGGATGTGGCGATTTTATCTGGTCGCCTCTGAACAGACGTTCCGGTTCGGGCGGCAAGTGGTGTTCCAGTTCCAGATATCACGCCGCCAAGACGCAGTTCCGCTGACCCGCGATTACCTCTATCCCCCGACACCATCGACACAGCTTTCTCGGGCGGCGGAATAGGCTAGATCATCGGGACATTTGGTCTTGAACGGCGCTAAAGTTTGCCTTCGGCCACCCATTTTTCGACAAGATTGCGGCTGACCTCAAAGTGCATGCTGTCTTCGCGCGAAAATCCCGCGCCCCAATACCAGCCTTCCGTGCGGAAAAAATCTGCCAGAATTGTAAGGCCCAATTGCGTGCGACCATCGCCAAGGCGATCAAGCTTGCCATCAATGTTCAGATCCAGAGACAGACCAAATGCATGCGTGGATGTCCTGCCCGGTGCCCCCCGAATATGCCGGACACAAAGAGCACCCGCCGTATTGATACGCGCGTAAAGGTCAGGGTCGGTTGCTTCGATTTTCGCAAAAACAGTACGCAGGGATTCAATGGCAGGTGTCAGCATCCGCACCCGCACCGGTCCGACCTGTTCTGTCTGGAGCTTGGACGCAAGACGCTTGTTGGTCATCCCCTGACATTCTGACGTCAGCACATCGCGCGGTCTGCCAAAGACCCCCTCAAGATAAGAAGGCGATGCGATTTGCAAACCTTTGTTCAAATCACGGCGGCCCGCGATCAAAACCACTTGGGCATAGGCGTCGATAATGTCATTGCCGCCGTCGTTTTGAAATGTACCTTGTTCCTGTGTCAAAGGTTCGGTGTTTGTCGGGGCACGCGATGATGACGCGACGCGCCCGATTTCTTTTTCAAGGTTTTGTACGGCTTCCGTCAACGCATCAATCTGCGACCGCAGCACTTCAATTTCGATCCGCGCACCGCTGTCGATAGCAGACGCGGAAAACCCGGCATCGCCATCAGTTTCGTATCTGATTTCCTGCGTGGGCCGCAGTTGAATATAGATCAGAACACCCAAACCAATAAAGATAAGCGCCATAATGCCAAGGATTACAGGGATGATGCGTTTTTCCATAAATGCCGGCCTATGCAATCTTGATATGAAATCGATTTGGTCCACGGGTGCCTGACACGCCCTGCGGCGCAAGGCGTCTAAACGGTGGTCTTAAATAATATCGATGACAATGATCGAGATATTATCGGCCCCTCCCCCATCCAGCGCTAACTGCTGCAACCGCTCTGTGATTGTTTCTATCGGTTCATGCGACAAATAGTTCGTCAGAATGTCGAACGTAGCATATTTTGTCAGCCCGTCCGAGCATAATAAAAAGCGGTCACCCGAAAAAACCTGACCACGGATTTTTTCAAGTTCCAGTTTTTCTCCGACACCGACCGCATGCGTGATTGCGTTGGATTGGGGATGGTGTTCGGCTTCGTCCCACGTCATCTCTCCCGCCAACACGAACTCCGCCACGACCGAATGATCGGTTGTCAGCATATCCAGCACGCCATTCTGTAAACGGTACAGCCGACTGTCGCCCGCCCAGAATGTGGCGAAATGCCCTTCGGCGATCGCAAAGGTAACAACGGTCGACCCCATCGTGACACCTCCGCGCGACGCAGCCTCGGTCAGGATCAGTTCATGGGATCGGGCCAACGTCTCACGCAGTGCATTCAATAAACCGACAGGGGGCAATGTCGGATCGATCATGGCGACGCTATCAACAACAGCCTGAGACGCAAAATCCCCACCGGCATGTCCCCCCATTCCGTCCGCCACAACCCAAATCTGCTGGTCCGGCAAGGCCAGAATGCTGTCTTCGTTTACCTTACGCTTCAAACCCAAATGGGTCGTCGCGGAATATCTGACTTGGGTCATATAAGTTCGGCCATATCTTCGTTGCCCCAAACGGGGGAGTGCAAATCGAAAAGGGCGCGCATCTCGCGCCCCTCGGGAAGCCCGCGCGTCAGCATCAGGCGGTTGTCTTGGTCCATGGCGGTCGTCCAGATCACATCCCGCGCACCGACCCGTGGTGCCAAGGCCTGACCGGCAAGAACATGTTCGATCGGGAACAATCCGGCATAGGGCATATCCACAGAGTCAGACGAGGCAGCGGGCATTGGTGCCACCAACGCAAGCGCGCTGGTCAGCACTTCGCGGGTGTTATGATCGTCAAGCATATCAAGCGCAATTTGTTCCAGATGCTCAAACACCGATGTGTTTGCAAAGTGGCTTAAAGCTGCATTTGCGGCGTCAATTGGTGCGGCAAGGGTCAATGGATACTGGCGCCCCACACGGTCCACCGATGCCATCACGATGCCGATCATACCTGCCGGCCCTGCCACACCGCTTGGCAATGTGAACCGCCAGATCGGCGCAGAAAGATACGCGTCATCCCAGTTTTCCGCAAGCGCCTCGCGCGACGCAAGCATGCCAGCCTGCAACCAGTCATCCCACGGCTGGACAAATCCTGCACTCACGTTAAGCCGCAAAAAATCACCCAATGCGGGGATCTTACCGAAGGCACCGAACTGTCCCACCATCAAAATGACTTGGGGCAGCTGAACTTGCTCAGCGCGGTCAAGGCAAACGGATTCAACACAGACCCTGATTGCAGTTGAAAGATTGCGATCCGGCCGCCAACGTTAAAGATCACGCGGTTGCGGTCCGACACATTGGTCCTGCGCACCTCGGCCGCACTCAGCAACCGGAACCATGCCCAAGGGCCATCCCGTGTGATCGCATTTGACGTACTGTTAATCACAGGTTGCAAAATGATGCGCGCAGACCCGACGGCACCAGGCCAGGTAATCGCCGATGGTTTCGGCGCGACTGAATGCGCGAACTCCACCTCTTGGCCGTCAATATCCAAGACCAACTGTTGTGCTTTTGGATCAAGAGCCTCTGGCGTAATCTGGAATTTCACAGCAGGGGTTTCCCCACCAGCAAAGAACGCATCCCGAATTTCGGCGGCATATTGCAATTGTTGCAGAACTGCAGGGCTGATGCCCAGGTCTGTGTCGTTCACTCGCTTCCACGCCCATGGGCGTGCCCGCGTATCGACATAATCGCGCAGGTTTTCATTGAAAAAGCCGTCGATCATGCCGTTCGGGGCAAACAGGCGCGCAAAGTCACCCATTGCCACATCAGCCTTGGCCCCGCCTGAAAATGGATACCGGTTGTCCAGCGCTTGCGAACAAAATGGCAGGATTTGCGATTGCCATTTGGCATTGATCGACGCGCGCGTCCCATCTGCTGTAATGCCCGACGATCCGGATGAAATCTGCGTCGACCAGCGCTGAATTGGACCGGGCAGACGATTTGCCAGTTCCTGAAAACGGACGATGGCTGTGGCGTCACCCGCCCCTGCCCCGATCCCGCCGGCAAAACTAAGCTTGTTGAGTTCCTGATAAACTTGGGTCAAGCGGCTCATCAGTTCCGACAGTTGGGAGGGCTGGTTGTCAATTTCGGCGACAAGTTCATGCAGCCAAACAAAGCGCTCTTCGACAAAGGACCCCGGTTCTTTCGGAGCCGGGCCTTGGTCTGTGGTCACACCGCTGCTCAGGGCATTTAGGAACAGCTGGCTTCTGCTCGACAAGGATGACTGAAGTTCAAGCGCACCTACACTTGCAGCACCCTCGGCAAGGCCAGAACCGTCCAACCCGCCGCGCTCTTCGGTCAGCTTTGTTTCATTCGAAACGGCGTTCAGGATATTCACCAGCGGCGATGTTGGACCAGACAGGACATTGGTTACTTCGACCGCGTGGCTCAGGCTTTCCATGGGGATGATATCAATATCACCAAGGATCTGGTCATAGCGCGAAATATAATCAGTATAATAAAGGTCCAAAACGTCCCGGCTCATCGCGACCAATGCGGTTTCAGATTGCTCGGCCTCGCCGCGTTCGCCCAATACCCAGCTTTCGCGCTGAATGCGCGTTGCGACGCCAAGCGCTTCATCCAGAAACACCGTATTGAACCCGTCATAGGTGAAAATGCCCTCGACCCCTTCGTTCAGAGGCTTGCCGGATGACCGCACGATCACGCGCCCGATTGCGGGACCACCGATATCCGTCAGACGCCACTGCGGCAAATCTTTGGCGCGGGGTGAATTGATGATGCCGTTGTAGACCCGTTGTGCCAAAGGCATTTCGGACAGCAGACCCTGAATTTGTTCAACCAAAGGGCCATTCAGACCAATTTCGTCGATCGGAGCATCCAGCAGGGCATTCAAATGGCCCGTCAAATCCGAGCGCAATTCATCACGACCACCGCCTTGGAAAGCGACGGACCAATCCAGCGCCATCCACTCTTTGATCAGGTCCTGGTTCATTGGTCCCTGTTGGCCCAAAATAAGATAAATCTTGAGGCTTTCATACAGGAAGTCGGGGTTGTTCATGTTGGCTTGCATCTGCTCTTCGAGACGCAAAAGCATCCGAGGCAAGAAATGTTCATTCAGCGCGGCGCGGTAGGATTGTCCGGCTTGGTTGCCAAGCACCTTGCCTTGGTACAAGCCCCAAGTCAGCGCCCCCTTCGGGCGCGGATCACCCGCCGCAGGGTTTGCTGGCATAGCGCGCAATATGTTCAAAGCAGGCACAATCCCGGGAAGGTCACTGTCGGCAATTGGGCTGCCTGGAATCTGTGCTGCGGCCGTGCGGTACTGCTCAACGTTTTGGGATGCCTGTTCCAAAAGTTCGCTATTCCCAAGATAGCTGCGCGCCCACAATGCGGTCATGCCGATGCCAGCCACAAGGGCGGCGGCAATCGCGACGCGTTTTGTCCAACGGTAGCGGCGTTCCACCTTGTCGTCGGCACTGACCAAGCCGGCTTCGGGGAACATAACCTTTTCGAACAGTCGCGTCAGAAAGAACGATCTGCCTGTCCCACGCCCCGAACCAATCGCCTGACGCCCGATGCCGAAGGTGCGCGCCATGCCCATCATAAGCCGGTCAATCGGCGTGCCTTCTTGGGTGCCAGACGTGAAATAAACGCCCCTCAGAAGGTGGCGTTTTTCAAAACGGTTGTCTTGAAACACTTCCGTAAGAAACGTCTGGGCCGTGGTGCGAACCGAGGCTACCTGCGACGGAAAACTCGCGATCAGCGAGCGCCGCTGGTGGTCGGTTTCCTGCTGCATGCGTTCAAGGGATTGCGCATTGATCTGCCCCAACAACAGGCTAAATTCTTCGTCAAATGCAGCAATAGGGGAAACTTCTGCTTTGGTTTTTTTCAAGAGCGGCAGGGTAAAGCCCCAGACCTGCTCGCGTTCTTCTTTGCCAAGATGGTCGAAAAATTCGGAAAAACCCGCGATCAGATCGGATTTGGTGAACAGCACATAAACCGGAAAGCGTACGCCCAACTTTTCGCGCAATTCATGCAGTCGGCGGCGGATTGCAGCGGCGTGACCCTTTTGTGTCGCTTCATCCTGAAGCGACAGGTCAGACAGCGATACGGCAAGGATGGCCCCGTTAATGGGCTGCCGTTTACGGTGCTTCTTAAGCAAACGCAGGAAACCCTGCCAACCTGCATTATCTTCCGCTTCTGCGCTATCTTGGGTGGTATAACGGCCCGCAGTGTCAATCAAAACAGCGTCATTGGTAAACCACCAATCGCAGTTGCGTGTGCCACCGACGCCGCCGATGCTGGCCTTGCCAACACTATCGGCGAGGGGGAAATTCAGCCCCGAATTGACAATCGCCGTCGTTTTGCCCGCACCGGGGGGGCCGATCATCACATACCAAGGCAGTTCATAAAGCGACTTTTTGCCCAGCTTGGATTTGCGTAGCGCACCAAGAGCCTCTTTCAGCTTGCCTTTAAGCTCCATCAGCTCGGCTTTGACCAACTCGTCCTCTTCGGAAGAAGCATCGTCATCCAAGGATTCGACAATGTCTTCCTCCATCTGCTTTTCGCGTTTCGCCCGGCGCATGATGATCAGCAAAATCGCCGTCAACGCCAGCAAAACGATAACGCCGATGGTGATCAGACGCGCGACCGGGCTGTCCCATGGGTGGAATTCGCCAAAGCCCAAAAGCGGGCCGAGAAACCAGATCAAAAGCGAAAATGCAAATGCGACCAAGATCGTTATGACAATGCCGGAACGGATTTTGCGAAGGGTGTGCAGAATCATGTTGTATCTTTCCTAACCAGAACGATTTCGATACGACGGTTTTTTGCGCGACCTTCGCTGGTGCCGTTATCCGCGATAGGCTGTTTTTCTGCGCGCCCTTCGGCTTCAAGCCGGTCGGATTTGGCCAGCTTGCTTTCAAGCGTGCGCATCACGGCTTCGGCCCGCGCCAATGACAAACGTTCATTCGACGGAAAGCGCGAAGATCTTATCGGTATGTTGTCAGAGTGGCCGACGACGATGACAGGACCCTCCGTTTCATCCAGCGCTTGCGCGACCTTGCGCAAGGGTTCTTCAAAGGACTGTTGCAAACGGTCCGAACCAGATCCGAACATGCCTGATCCAGCCAGCCGCACAGTAATGGTCTGTTGATCCTGAAACACCTCGACAATGCCTTGTGAAATCTCTTCCTGAAGAAATCCCTGCACCCGCTTGAGCTGAACATCAGGAGGAGGCGGTGGCGGTGGTGGCGGTGGGGCGCGGCGCATCAGCTCCGCGACTTGCCCTGAGTCGAGGACCGACATCTGCCCCATAACCCGATCCGTCGATCTGTTCAGCACCCAGCTGAAGGTCAGGAAGATCGCAGTCAATAAAATGGCAACGCTTGCTGTTGTAATCCAAAGCGGGCGCCAGATTGAAAGAACCTTATGCGGTTGCTCCACGCCTTCCCAATGCGGTGACATGTCCTTTTCGACGGGGCCGCGTTGTGCGCGAATGATGCGCGAAAGGCCAGCACGGATTTGCAGATGCTTGTCCGATCCACCTTGCTCGACCCGCAAACGGCCTTCAAATCCAAGCGAAAGGCACATATAAAGAAATTCAAGCAGGTCAATGTTGCTGCTCGGCTCTTTTTCCAGACGGGCAAGCAGGTCGAAAAACCGGTCACCGCCGACAGTTTCTTTGTGAAAAGTACCAACCATAGATTGTTGCGCCCAGATCGACTGACCGCCCCATGGCGTATTCAAAACCACGTCATCCAATGTCGCACAAATGGCGTAGCGCGCGATCTTTATGTCCTGCGCATCAATACCGATCTTGAGTGCCCGATTTTCGAATTCTCGTACCTCGGCGACCACGGAACGGCGCAGTTTTTCGGGATCCATGTGTTGCGCGCGGTTGCGGATACGCGACACCAGCGAAAACAACGTGGCAGCCGCCGCGTTGATCTTGTTCATCCCGGTCATGCCTTGTTCGACACTAGGTTCTGTCGCGGTGTCCCGTGACGCGCTTGATCCGCCCGGGATGCCCATCGGGGCTGCCGCTTCGGGTTGACGCTGCTGTTGCGGGGCGGCCTGAGGTTGGGCAAAGGGCTGCGGAGTTGTCGGAACCGCCCGCCGCCCCCCTGGATTGGGACGGATAATAGTCCGGTCAGCATCCTCCGGTTCGGCGAATGGATCTTTATCAGACATGCTTTTCGTCCTCTAATATTCAGGGCCTCAAAAAGGCACTTAACCCTGTCGAATGGCCCAAAGCTCCATCTTCAGGCCCGGAAATTCACCTGAAACGTGAACTGCGATGCCACCGGATGTAGACATCTTACCCCAATGGGCACTGTCGCCGTCCAGTTCAAAATACACCACGCCCGCATGATACGGAATTTGACGCGGTGCCACCGGCAAGGGGCGCAAAGGGATACCGGGCAGCGCCGAGTTGACCAGTTGCCTGATCTCCTCGACCGGACCAATCTTGGCTTGGTTCTGGAAATGGCGCCGCACGTTCTCGGCAGGGATATCGGCCTGCACCGCAAGCACGAAACCCGCCGTCGACAACAGCTTGCGATCTGCAATAATGCCGACGCTGATGCCATATTTGCGCGGATCCAGTGGAATAGACACTGCGGTCTGTTCCAGCACCGACGATAGATACTGACGCAGAACCTTGACCACGGGATTGAACGTAGCGGTCAGATTGTCATGGGCATAGGGCGGGAATGCAGGCGCGGATTTGTCATTGGCCATAAATGTTGCCAATTCACCCGCCAGACACAGGCACACACGATAAAATTCTTGTGGATGAATATTTTCGATCTGTGAAAGATGTTTAACCAAAGGCTGCATCCGGTTGACGCACATCAGCAACAGGAAATCGCTAATCTCTGCGACGCCTTTGGTGCTGCCCCCTTCGGACAGACGTCCGGCCAGCGCGGTTTTGCGGTGGCCCAGCAATCCGTCCAACTCGCGCATGAAATCCTTCAAAGGGCCAGCAGCATTGCAATCCAGACAGGATGCGATGAAGGACTTGTCCAGCAAAACTTCTTTGTCCGGCTTGACCTCGATTATCTTTGCAATCGGGATACACAGGCGGTCTGACAGGTCGTCAACGCCAAGCGCGAATTGCAAACGCAGTTTGCCAACGCCCATGGTGACCGCTTTTTTACCTGTCGACGTCACATCGGTTACTTCGATCTCACCCGGGCGCAAACGCGCCGCAGACAATTCTGCCCCGGTCATATCAACCTCAAGCGCGCCCTGGCGACGTTGCGGCACCGTCAAATAGATGATGCAGTCCTTGACCCCCTCGGGAACGTCAAGCGCAGGCGGGTGATCTTCGGAACTGGGAACCCGGAACACGGTGCCATCATGGGTCAGCCCGGCACAGGACTTGATCGCGAATTGACCGAATTTCAGGACTTCATCGTCGATCTCAAGCGCGTTCACCCCCCAGACATAAGGGCCGATGCGCCGCGCCAGCCCCGCAACAAGGCTTTCGGTGTACCTGTCTGCCTGCTGAAAATGATGCGGCTGAAGAAACAGGCCTTCGTTCCAGAGAACCTTGCTATCCCAGGACATTATGCGCCCCCCCGTTTGTGGTTCATCATTTCAGTTTATCCAATTGGTCTTGGTAAGCGCGTGCAAATTCCTTGGCAAACAGCTCTTGAAAATCATTTTCTGCCTGGTCGGAAATTTCTGAATACATCGTTTCGTAAATTTCCCAATACCGGGCCTTCCGACTCTTAAGCATACCGCTAAGGTTGCTCTCTTTGTTTATTCTTGCCTCCAGCACCGCCGGGTCCAGTTTCTTCAGAATGCCCTTTAACGCGGCTTCCATACCGGTGATCACTGCCACTTCATGGGCTTTGATGTCCTTCAAGGCTTCGGTCGTCGCATCAATGGCGTCCAGATACCCTTGGGCTTTGGGACGCACCATTGCCTCGATTGCCTGCTCAGGGCTGATCGAAAATTTAAGCGGATTGTTCCCGCCCATCTGGATCATCGTCCGCTCGATCCGGAATTCGGATTTGAACGACGTGCGCGTCATCAAGATTTCGCGCATACCTTCGATCATCACGCGCAACACCTTGCCCATGCGGACCATGGTGGCGGGCAATTCGGCATCAGCCACACCCAAATCATCAGCCCCAAGCGCGGCAAGAAAACCGCGCGCCGGGGCGACACCGACCACGCCAGCAGGTCCCGCAGCGGGTGCTTTGGCCTGAACAGGCGCTTGTTGTGGTGCCGGTGCTACCGGTGCGGGCTGCAACGTGGGTTCATCAGGGATACGTGCTGCGGGGGTCGGCGATGCAAAGGGATTGCCGCCCCCAGCATTTCCACCCGGTTCTGGCGCAATCGGAGACAGGAAATCGTCATCCCAATCGTCCGGAATGGCGGACCCCCCAGACGAAGCGGATCTGGCGACGCTAAAATGATCTTGGGAGGCCGCGTTGTGCGACCCCATGCTTGCACCTTGCCCGGCATAGGGGTCAGCCGCAGGCCCAAGCAAATCATCTTCGTCGCCCAAAGGTGGCAGCAGGCCATCATCGTCGGGTTCATCACGGTTTACAACGGCGGGGCCTTTGGGTGCCACTTCGCGCCCGCCCAAAAGGTCATCAAGGAAATCACCGGCGTCACCCGGCGCATTCATCAAATCAAAATCACTTGGCGCGCCCGAAGCCATGCCATGCGAAACCTGAACATCAGCAACAGGGGCTGCGATCATGTCATCGACGTCATTTGACGCGATATTTATCAGAATTTCATAAGGCCCGACAGAAAGAATATCGCCGTCGTTCAAGGGGGTTGGGGTGCTGCCCAAAGCCAGCTTGCCGTAGTTCAGAAATGTGCCGTTGGTAGAAAAATCGACAACGATCACATTGCCGTTATGATCCTCGATGGCGCAATGCCTTTTGGATAATTCGCGGTTGGGATCGGGCAGAACCAAATCATTTTCGTTGCCGCGCCCGATCGTCAGGCTGGCACCTTGCATGTTGATTGGGTCACCATTCCCCGGGATACTGCCCGTCGATTGAAACCTTAGTGTTACCGCCATCTGTTTTTAGCCACCCGTCAATACCGTCGGCGCACCTGCAACTATTGCACCGCCCAACGAGCACATGTCACCAATACGCGCAGCAGGCAACTTTTGGATCAACACTGTTGCCGACCCCTTGGCGATCGGGTGCGGTGGAAAATTCGCGACAGGGGGGGCGATCATACCAAGGCATAGGTCAGTAACCCGTGCCGCCGGCATCTTGCAGACCAATACAGTAACGCAACAAGGCGGCATGATTGGCAAAGGGGCCCCCATCGTACAGGGTCCGGTGTGCATATCTGCAACGCGTGCTTGAGGTTGTCCCATCATGCATCTCCTTTTTCGGTGGTCGTGTCCTGCAACTCTACCTTGCCATTGCCACCACGTGCAATATCGAGAGCCCGATCAATAATAAGATTGAAACGCGTTATCGGGTCCGGCCCCAATTTCAATGTCTTTAGGTTGATCCCGAACGCACACGCTGCAACCACACCGACCGGCGCGGGATGATCTTTCATTTCGCCGGGGCCCAGGTTGCCCGGCGCATAAAACGCAGCCGTTGCGCAAGGGGCAGCCTTGTCACCTGACGATTCCGTTTCAAGAACCATCTGCAACCGCATGCGGATATCATCGGTGGGCTCGAAAACCCAAGCCTCGGCTGTGGTCAGGCAGGGGCTTTTCCCGTCAGGCCCAACCAGTTCGCGACCGGCAATACAGGCCCACCAGACACATTCGCGCGGGGGCAAAGACACCGACAACAAGCGGATCATATCCACATGGGCACCCTGCTTCTCCAGCTCGGCCAAAACTGCGGGAACCGAGGCGCTGGCTGGGGTAGAAAGTTCTGTCGTAAACTTTGCATTCGCGGCAGCCATCAGGCGTGCCGCAGGCTGTTCCGGTATTTTCTTAAGGTTTTCAAATCGTTCTGACATATGCCCGCTCAATTGATCATGACCACGCCACCTTCCAAGGTCAGCATAGCGCTCCCTGAAACTGTGGTCGCAGGCGAAGACATTTCTGCGGTTGCCGTGCCTTTAACGGTAACCATAATCCCGGAAATCTCAATTCCCGACTGACTGATGGTAATCGAATTCCCACCAACGGTCAGCGATATCTCTGTGGTTGCCGTGATGACAACGGACCCCAAAGACGTATCAAGGGTATAGTCCCCCATGGACACCGTCACGCTCTCATTGCCCGAGGATACCTCGCGGGTGACATTACCAGTGCTGATCGTCTGGGTGTAATTGCCTGTCTTGATCTCTGTGCTGGTGTCGCCGGTGATTGTCTCGGTCGAGGTGCCTTCGATCACTTCGGTATGGTTAGTCTTGACAAAAATATCCTGATTGCCTGTCTCGACCTTAAAGATGTGGTCGCCGGTCTGGATCGTCTCGGTCTTGGTGTGATAGATCGTCTGGGTCAGATCACCGGGATCCATTTTATCAAT
>NZ_JBFEKM010000016.1:0-37113 GCF_041552635.1 Sulfitobacter sp. | reverse complement strand
GACCAGCCTTGCGGCAGATAGCCGTTCAGCGGGTCATGCGCACTGGTCTGATCGGTTACGATATCAGGGCGCACGCCGCGCCGGTAAATTTCGGCAAAGACATCGGCGGCATTGCCAAGCAAGCCCACCGATTTGGCTTCGCCCGCCGCTGTCCACCGCGCGATCATCTCAAGCGCTTCGTCCAGCGTGTCGGCGCGTTCATCAACATAACGGGTCCGCAAGCGGAAATCGATGGAATCAGGATTGCATTCCACCGCAAGACAGTAGGCACCGGCCATTACAGCGGCCAGGGGTTGGGCACCGCCCATACCGCCAAGCCCGCCGGTCAGTATCCATTTGCCAGTCAGGTCGCCGTTATAATGCTGGCGGCCTGCCTCGACAAAGGTCTCGTAGGTGCCCTGAACGATGCCTTGGGAACCGATGTAAATCCACGATCCGGCAGTCATCTGGCCGTACATGGCCAGCCCTTTTTTATCCAGCTCGTTAAAATGGTCCCATGTCGCCCAATGCGGCACGAGGTTGGAGTTGGCGATCAACACACGCGGCGCGTCCCTGTGGGTTTTGACGACGGCAATGGGCTTGCCCGACTGCACCACCAGCGTCTCGTCCTCTTCCAGATCTTTGAGGCTGGCGACGATGCAATCGAAATCCTCCCAGGTGCGCGCCGCCCGTCCGATGCCGCCATAAACAACCAGCTCGTGCGGGTTTTCGGCCACATCGGGGTGCAGGTTGTTCATCAGCATCCGCAGGGGGGCTTCTGTCTGCCAGCTTTTCGCGTTCAGCTCTGTGCCGGTTGGGGGATAGATGTCGCGCGTGTTTTTGCGGGGGTCGGTCATTGGGGCCTCCAGTCGGACAGGGTTTCGAGAATGGTTTTCAGGTGGGTACGCGTGCGGTCCGCGCATTCTGCGATATAGGTCCAAGGGGCGCGTCCCAGCATGTAGGTCGATTGCGCCAGTTCCATCTGGATCGCATGCACGCCAAGGTCAGGCTGGCCGTAGTGGCGCGTTGTCCATCCTCCTTTGAAGCGTCCGTTCAGGATGCTGGAGTAGCCCTCGGCTGATTGGCACAGGCGCGTAACCGCGTCTTCGATGGTCGGGTCGCAGGTGGTGCCGACGTTGGTGCCGATGTTGAAATCCGGCAAGGTACCGTCGAACAGAAACGGAATTTTCGACCGGATCGAATGGCAATCATACAGCAGCGCAAAGCCGTGGATCGCTTTGACCCGGTCAAGTTCGGCGGCAAGTGCTGCATGATAGGGCGCGTGATAGGCGGCGCGCCGGCGGTCTACCTCGGCTGCGTCGGGCGCGTGCCCGCCCAGATAGATCGGCAGGCCGTCGAAATCAGTCAGCGGGCACAGGCCGGTCGTGTTCTGGCCGGGATAAAGGCTTGCGCCCGAAGGGTCGCGGTTCACGTCGATCACATACCGATGGACGGGCGTGCGCACGGTGCTGACGCCGTCCACAAGCCCCGCATACAGGCGGTCGATATGCCAATCGGTATCGGCCATCGCGCGGCCCGTGTCATTCAGCCGGACAAGACAATCATCGGGAATGTCGGTGCCGGTATGGGGCAGGCCCAGCACCAGCGGGCCATCGCCTTGGGTCACCTCGATCAGGCTCATAGGGACATCTCTAGACCAGCGGCGGCAGCAAGGCTGTCATCGGTGACGCAGATGGCGGCGGCCCTGATGTCTGGGGCAAGGTAGCGGTCTTGTTGCAGGCTTGGGACATCTGCGCGCAGGCAGGTCATGGCCGATTGCAACGGGCCAGAGGTCACCAGCGGTGCGCGTTGTTCAATGCCTTGCGCGGCGCACATCGCCTCGATCCCCAGAATGACCGACAGGTTGGCTGTCATCCGGTGCAGCCGCCGCGCACCATGGGCGGCCATGCTGACGTGGTCCTCTTGATTGGCAGAGGTCGGCGTGCTGTCGGTCGAACAGGGGTTCGCCAGATGTTTGTTTTCGCTCATCAGGGCGGCTGTGGTGACTTCGGCAATCATCAGGCCCGAATTTAGCCCCGGTTCAGGTGTCAGGAAGGGGGGCAAATCAAAGGACAGCGTCGGGTCCACCATCAGCGCCACACGCCGTTGCGCGATGGCCCCGATTTCAGCCAACGCAATCGCGATCTGATCGGCGGCAAAGGCCACTGGTTCGGCGTGAAAGTTCCCGCCCGACAGGATTTCGCCGGTTTCGGCGATCACCAAGGGGTTGTCGGTCACCGCATTCGCCTCGATCTCCAACGTGCGGCCTGCAAAGCGTAGCAGATCAATCGCAGCCCCTGTCACCTGTGGTTGGCAGCGGATGCAATAGGGGTCTTGGACGCGGGTATCCCCGTTGCGGTGGCTTTCGCGGATCACGCTGCCGTCCAACAAGCGGGACATGGCGGCGGCGACGTCAATCTGCCCTTGATGCCCGCGCAAACTGTGGATGGCGGGGTTCAGCGGCGCGGTCGATCCCATGATCGCGTCGGTCGACAGGGCCGATGTCACGACCGCAGCACGCGCGGCGCGCCAGCCTTCAAACAGTCCGGCCAGCGCGCAGGCGGTCGAAAACTGCGTGCCGTTGATCAGCGCAAGCCCTTCCTTGGGACCCAGCACCACAGGGGTCAGCCCGGCCTTTTCAAGGGCGGTACCCCCGGCCATGGTCTGCCCCTCAAACACCGCTTCGCCCATACCGATCATCACGGCGGCCATATGCGCCAGCGGGGCCAGATCGCCCGAGGCCCCGACCGATCCCTGCACCGGAATCACCGGCAAAACGCCGTGCGACAGCATCGACTGGATCAGGGCGCAAATGTCCCACCGCACGCCAGACGCACCGCGCCCCAGCGACAGCAGTTTGAGCGCCATCATCAAACGCACGGTTTCAGGCTCCAGCGGATCGCCCACGCCGCAGCAATGGGACAGGATCAGGTTGCGCTGCAAGGTTTCGGTGTCGTCCGGCGCAATCCGCACCGAGGCGAGCTTACCAAAGCCGGTGTTGATGCCGTAAACCGGCGTATCGCCGCGTGCGGCCGCTGCGACAACGGCTGCCGATGCCTCGACGCCCGCGCGGGCCGACGGGTCAAGCTGCAAAGGGCCATCGCTGCGCCACAAGGTTTCCAGTTCGGCCAATGTGGTGGTGCCGGGACGTAGGGTCAGGGTCATGCGACACCTCCGAAAATGCGGGTATTCAAAGGGTTGATCCCGATGCCATAGGACAGTTCTGCCGGATCGCTGACGTTCCAGACGGCCAGATCGGCGCGCATCCCCGCCTTGATGACACCGCAATCGGTCAGCCCAAGGGCGCGCGCGGCGTTGCGCGTGGTGCCTGCCAATGCTTCGGCGGGGGTCATGCGGAAAAGGGTGCAGGCCATGTTCATCGCCAACAGGATCGACCCCAAGGGCGAGGAACCGGGGTTCCAGTCGGTGCCCACAGCCATCGGCACGCCATGGTCGCGGAACGCCTGAAGGGGGGGCGGTTGGGTTTCATGGATCGTGTAAAACGCGCCGGGCAGCACGACGGCGACGGTGCCCGCGGCCGCCAAAGCCGCCGCATCGGCAGCGGTGGCATATTCAACGTGATCCGCGGAAAGTGCCGCATATTTCGCCGCCAGTGCCGTGCCGCCAATATGGCTAAGCTGTTCGGCGTGGAGTTTTACAGGCAGCCCGAGCGCACGCGCCTTGTCGAACACACGCGCGATCTGTGCCGTGTCAAAGGCGATGCCCTCGCAAAACCCGTCCACCGCATCGGCCAGCCCTTCGGCATGGGCTGCCTCTAGCGTCGGCAGGCATATGGTGTCGATATAGACGTCTGCATCCATGCCGCTTGGCACTGCATGCGCCCCGAGAAAGCTGGTCACGACACGGATCGGGCGCAGCCGACCCAAGGCGCGTGCGGCGCGCAGCATCTTGAGTTCAGTGTCGTGATCAAGCCCATAGCCTGACTTGATTTCAACCACGCCCACGCCTTGGGCGATCATGGCGTCAATGCGGGGCAACGCAGCTTGGAGCAACTCGTCTTGGGTCGCGCCGCGGGTCGCAGTGACGGTCGAGATAATGCCGCCCCCCGCGCGGGCGACCTCTTCGTAGCTTGCGCCGTTCAGCCGCATTTCGAATTCGCGCGCGCGGTTGCCGCCATGGACGATATGGGTGTGGCAATCGATCAACGCGGGCGTGACAAGGCGGCCCCCGTGATGCTGCCGATCAAGCCCGGCGTATCGGGACGGCAGTTCACACGCGGGGCCGACCCAGTCGATCTTGTCATCCGCCACAACAATGGCGGCATCGCGCTGCAATCCATAGCCGTCAGCATCTTGAACCATGGTCGCGGCAGTCAGGCCGGTCATGACGTAAGAGGGTTCCATCAAGAGTCCTTGTGTTAAAGCTTACATAATATTAATATGTAGTTACTTAATAATGTCAACGGAGTTGTTGCCTTGCAGATAATCCATGCGAAACAAGTTCTTACCCCAAACGGCTGGCAGAGCGATCTTGAGGTTTCCATTGACGAGGGCGGTCGAATCGCAAGCGTCGGGCCGCAGGTCAAAACACCAACCCATCGTGTGGCCTTGCTGTTGCCAGCGCCGTTGAACCTGCACAGTCATGCGTTCCAGCGCGCCATGGCGGGCCTGACCGAAGCACGCGGCCCGGACCCCCGCGACAGTTTCTGGAGCTGGCGTCGGCTGATGTACAAATTCCTTGACCAACTGACCCCGGACCACGTCGAGGCCATCGCCGCATTGGTGTTTATGGAGATGCTTGAGGCCGGATATGGCGCGGTCGCTGAATTTCACTATCTGCACCATGACGTGGGCGGTATCCCCTTTGCCAATCTGTCCGAGATGTCAGAGCGGATCGTCGCAGCCGCAATGACGTCGGGCATCGGTCTGACGCTCTTGCCGGTACACTACCAATTCGGGGGCTGTGATCTGCGGCCCTTGAACGGGGGACAACAGCGGTTCGGCAATGATCCCGACCGCTTTCTGCGCCTGCACGAAGGGGCCTTGGCCGCGGCTGCCGCAGGTCCAGACGACTTTAACGCAGGGATGGCCCCGCATTCCCTGCGTGCTGTTGAGCCCGCAGGCCTAAGTGCAGTTCTATCCCAAGCCACATCCGGCCCGATCCACATGCACCTTGCCGAACAGGTTGCCGAGGTGGACGAGGTGCTGGCCCATCTGCACGCCCGTCCCGCCGAATGGTTGCTGGGCAACCATGCGGTAGACGACCGCTGGTGCCTGATCCACTGCACCCAGATGACGGATGCTGAGACCACAGCGCTTGCCGCGACCGGTGCCGTCGCCGGTCTTTGCCCGCTGACTGAATCGAACCTTGGGGATGGTATCTTTAACGGCACGACGTATCTGGGGCAGGGCGGCACGATCGGCTTCGGCTCTGATTCGAATGTGCATATCTCGCTGTTCGAAGAGCTCAAGACGCTGGAATATTCGCAACGCCTGCGTGACCTGTCGCGTGCTGCTTTGGCGACGCAAACATGTTCAACTGGACGGGTGCTGTTCGAGGCGGCAGCCAAGGGCGGTTCGCAGGCCGGTGGGCGCAAAAGTGGCCGGATCGAAGCCGGTGCCTGGGCTGATCTGGTCGGTATTGATGACGACAACCAATGGCTGTGCAACCGGCAAGGCGACGCTGCGCTGGATAGCCTGATCTTTGGCGGAGGCGGACAAGCCTGTATTCGCGATGTCTGGAGCGCGGGGCGTCACGTGGTCAAACAGGGTCGCCATTTCAGACGTGACGCGATAATCAAGACCTTCAAAGCAACGATGCACCAGCTGGAGACAAACATTTGACAGGGCAAACGCGCCTTTCCTGGACCGACGTGCGCGACACGATCCGGACCCGCATATTGAACCGGACCTACGCACCCGGTGACAAGTTGCCCCGGGACGAGGACATTGCGATCGAATTGGGCTGTGCACGGATCACTGTGCACCGCGCGATGCAGGACTTGGCGCTGACCGGTCTGGTGGAACGTAAACGCAAGGGCGGCACCCATGTCAGGACCGATCCTGTGACCCGTGCCACATTCGATATTCCGATCACGCGGCGCGAGGTCGAACAGCGCGGCAGCAAATATGGCTACCAACTGATCAGCCGCACATTGCAAGACGCCCCTGCGTCGGTCTTGGCGCGCTTCGGCCTTCAGCAGCCCACCCGAATGCTGCACGTCAAGGCGCTGCATCTGGCCGACAACCGCCCCTATATCTTTGAGGACCGCTGGATCGATTCCAGTGTAAGCCCCGAGATTCTGGATGTAGATCTGACGACCGAAAGCGCCAATGAATGGCTGGTGCACAACAAACCCTACAGCCGTCTCGATGTGCGGTTCTACGCGATAAACGCCAAGGGCGAGAGCGCGCAGCACCTTGCCACCCCGGCCGGAAGTGCGCTTCTTGTGATCGAGCGGACCACGTGGATCGAGCAGGATCCGATCACAACGGTTCAGGCCTATGCCGCACCGGGGTATCAGCTTGCTGCGCTGAACTGACCCAAGATATTTTGCGCGCGGACCCTCGGAACAGCGGATTAGGGCGAACGATCTTGGACCGTTAGAGCGCTAATAGGGAATGTTCCCTTGCACTTGGTGCGACTGACTGGTCTGTTCAGTCTTGATCTAAATACGAATTCAAGGGTGAGCGCGCATGAAAACGATCCGTCTGGGGGCCAAAGGCCCAAATGTTTCGCAATTCGGCATCGGTGCCATGTCATTCGCGGGCATCTACGGGGATGCAACTGTTGAAGAAAGCCATGCCGTTCTGAACGATTGCCGCGCGGCTGGTGTTACGCATATCGACACCGCCAATGTGTATGGCAAGGGCCGGTCTGAAGAGATTATCGGCAGCTGGTTTGCCGACACGCCCAGCGCGAGAAATGATATGGTGCTTGCCACCAAAGCCGCGATTACAGGCGATGCGGAGCGTCCTTTTAACAACGATCCTGACTATCTGGAAAGTTGCCTTGACGCGAGCCTGAAGCGGCTTGGCGTAGATCATGTCGACCTGTTTTATGTCCACCGTTTTGACCGTGCGCACAGTCCCGAAGATTTGGCAGGCACGCTTGCCAAACTGATCGACAGCGGCAAGACCCGCGCTGTGGGCCTGTCAGAGATCGCACCAGCCACCCTGCGGCGCGCCTGGACGGAATGCCCCATTGCGGCTGTGCAATCTGAATATTCCCTGTCCACCCGTGCGCCCGAATTGGGGCTTGTCCAGACCTGCGCCGAACTTGACACGACGCTTGTGGCGTTTTCGCCGGTGGGCCGTGCGTTTCTGACCGATGCACCGTTCAGCTATGACCGCGCGCAATCCATGGCGTTCACCCAGAACAACCCCCGTTTCATGCAGCCGAATTATAACGCCAACATCGCGATAACCGACAATTTTCGAGCCTTGGCCGCTGACATGGGCGAACCTGCGGCAGCACTTGCGATTGCGTGGGTGATTGCACAGGGCGATCATGTGCTGCCGATACCGGGAACAAAGAACGCCCAGCATTTGACCGAATTGCTGCGCGGCACCCAAATTGATCCAAGCGCCGAGGATTTGGCCCGCATCGAACAGGTGTTGCCCGTCGGCTGGGCCCATGGGGATCGCTATACCGCCGCACAATGGCTTGGACCGGAACGCTACTGCTAGGTGCCAGACGCGGTGCGCCACCACAGATGCAAAGACAACAGTCGCCTTTTTTTACCGCATGGTGCTCAATGCGCGAAATACATCTGCAATCCGGGTGTATTCTCAGCGCGCGATATCTTGCCCCGGATCAATCTGAACCAGAATTTCGGTAAAGATTTGTGTTGGCCGTATTGATGCTGGGTGCGGCGCATAATTGTAGTCTGCTGTATGCGCCGGGGTCTCAAATAAGCCAGTAAAGTGCAAATCATCGGCGCTGCAAATACCGTCGGATACAGGCGATCTAGCCCACGAAAACGCATGAGGGATGCCCCGCAGGCCAGTCCTTTGGTCCTGTAAAATGACAAACGTGCTTTCTTGCCGAACCGTAACCTTGCCAAAGGTCTGTGTCTGCGTGTTCCCGGCAATCAGACCGATGCCCTGCACGATAGCGGGCTCGGCCAGCCGTGTAAGCGGTGACAATAGCTTGGTCGGCGCGCGGTCCTTGGCATACCAGTGCCATTTTCCAGCTCCGCTGAGGTGGGGCTTGGGGCCATCAAGCGTCGCAATAATATCGAGCCGGTCTGCAATGCCTGCAATGCCTTTTGTCAGGCGCAAGGGCACCGGAGCATCGGGCGCGAGGTCGGGAATGTCCATGATCGGGGCATGGGTCAACGTGACACAGGCAGAGGCGAAACCGTTGCGGTTCAACATCTGCCGCAGGCTTTCTTGCAACGGGAAATATCCGTCGATGATATCTTCAAAGCGGGTCGCCGCGACGGGGATGGCCTGTGTTTTCACATCACCTTGGGTCATGTTAAAACAGATTGAAATATTCAGCTTGCTCCCATTCGGAGACGGTCATCAGATATCGCTGCCATTCGGCGCGTTTGAGATGGACAAGATAGTCGACGAATTCATCACCCAAGGCTGTCCTGAAAAGAGAACTATCTTCAAACGCGTCTATGGCCGCACTTAGATTGTCGGGCAGTTGGGTTGCACCCTTGGCATAGGGGGTTCGTGTGGGGGGCGGGGCTGCTGCACCGGATGTGATACCAGATAGTCCGCCAAGAATTTGCGCGGCAAAGGCATAATATGGGTTTGCCGTGGTATCTGCGACGCGATTTTCGATACGGCTGGCAGTGTCATCGGGGTAAAGCAGTGCACGGATCATTGCACCGCGATTGTCTGCGCCCCAAGTGATCCTGTTGGGAGCAAGCTGAAATTCAGAAAAGCGCTTGTACCCGTTCACCGTTGGCGTGGTCAGCAGACAAGACGCCGGCGCGTGTTTCAAAAGGCCAGCAATCCAACCCGAGGCATGCGACGTCAGTTTGTTGTCCTGGGACATGAACAGATTCACGCCGGTTTTGATATCCAGCAGGGATTGATGGATATGCCATCCGTTGGCGACCGCATTTGCAAGTTTCGGTTTTGCCATAAAGGTGGCATGCAACCCGCGCTGCGCGCAGACCTCTTTCACCATTGTGCGAAACAGGACAAAGCGATCAGCCTGGATCATCGGGCTGGACGGATCAAAGGTGAATTCGAACTGGCTCGGCCCCATTTCGACCTCCATCGAGCGTGGGGCCAGCCCCAACTCTTCGGCAAAGCGGCGCAGGGTATCAAGGATTTCCTCGGCCTCGCTATACCGGGTGTCGGTCAGATACTGCCAACCTTGGGTTAGGTTTCTGGTCTCAATCGCTTTTGGGGGAATGGTTGCGTGTTCATGGTCCAAAGCCGCGTCAGTTTTTTGAAATATCTGAAATTCGACCTCAAGCCCAAATATGGCCTCAAATCCTGCGCCCCGCATTTGATCTTCGGCAGTTTGCAGAACATTTCTTGACGAAAACCCTATTGCAGCGCCCGCGCGGTCTATCACATCACACATCAAGATTGCGGAGTGGGGCGACCAAGGCAACGGGTGGAAACAGGTCGGATCGGGTACCAGCAATACGTCACTTGCCCCACCAAGCAAGGTGTCCATCCCCGACAGCGTTTCAGTTGCGTCACCACTCCAGACATCAAACACCGTGCGGTGCGAAGTATCCTTTAGCAGCAGCGTTGAAGGCACCCCGATGCCGGACGAGAACGCGCTTTTTAGCATGCGCGTCGCGACGGTTTTGCCGCGCAGTATCCCGTGCTGATCCGCAAATACCAAGCGCACCGTTTCGATGTTTTTAGCGACGGCTTGTTCTATGATGCCTTGGGCCAAATGGGCTGAATTTTCGTCCCGAGCCCCAAGCTTTGCAAGTGCGCCGGATTTTATTTCATCGGCCAGATTTTTGCTCATACTGTTCCTTTGGACCGCCACATCAAACGGTCGCATCCCAAGGGCATTCAGACCTGCGCGCCATATCAGCCTGCCGACTGGCGTTTCGCCAATCCGCGCTGTTTGCAATTGCATCATTAGACAGCGGCCCCATGATGTCCAATGGCGTGGTCCCGTTGCGCATTGGCAATTCATCGGTGCCATTCTCGACCGCCGCGATCGCCGCACGCAACATCCGCCTGTACCGGATGATCGCGGCGTCAGAACGACCTAGATGTTCTTGGGTCCGGTCTTGAATACGGCCCATGCCCTCAACCGCCCATTGATCATGTACATTGATATCAAGGCCCATACCCGTGTAGGTCATCGTCGCCTGTTCTGCCGGATTGTAGTGATAGTCATTTGTCCGGTTTTTCAGCGGGGCATAGTCTGGCAAGCGATGTTCTTTCAGCCGTTGCTCTCTCATCAAATCCTTATTGACCGGATTTTGAAAACTGGTGAACATCGTGTACCAATAGCAGGTATGGTCATCAATCGGCACATGCCATTGCGTGATTGTCATTTCACGCGACATTGGAATGCAGATTGCTTCGGGGAAAATTTGATTGGTGACGCGCACATGGGTCTGGCCATTGTTCAACGTCCGCAACGCGGTGATCTTCAGACCATAGTCGGCTTCTTCAACTTCAATATCCGGCCTTGGGTATTCACGCAGGATTTGCGTCATCGGGATATCCGTATCGGCCGCCTTGTCCCGAAACTGTTTGCCATAGCCTTCTGACGTATCTTCGTCCTCCAAGAAACGATGCAGGAACGAGGCATGGGCTGGGTCTATCCCGATTTCGAGGGCCTGTAGCCAATTGCACTCCCACAACCCCTTGAAGGCAAAGACATGACTTTCCGGCGCGCGAAAGCAGTCAAAGTTCGGGAATTCTGGCGGTGTGCCGGGCCCCATATACGCAAAGAACAAACCATTGCGCTTTTCGACGGGGTATACCGGCCCGTTGGGGGCGACCTTGATATCTTTTGCATCGGGATAATAGGCGGGGGGCTCTGCTTTTGAGGCTATCCGCGTCGCCAGAACCAAATCGCCCGCGTCATTGCGCATCAACGTCAACCGTTCGCCCAACAGGTTCACGGGCACATGATCCCCGTGTGACAATTCCTCGGCCAACGCCGCTGGTTGCCAATAACGGCGAAGCACGGCACCCGCAGGGGTATTTTGGCCAACCCGCGTTATGCGGTCATTAAGCTCCTGACTGATCATGTTGCTGTCCCTTCCGTGGGATCACTGGCAGGGGGCTGGCCCTCGCCGATATACGCCATGATAACACCGTCCCGCTCTACGACAGGTATCATAGGCACTTTGATTTGCTGATACATCAATGAACCTTCCGGCTCGGCGGGCTGCTCGACACATTGCCCGCTGCGGTCAAAAT
Organism: Sulfitobacter sp.; assembly: GCF_041552635.1. Taxonomy (GTDB): domain Bacteria; phylum Pseudomonadota; class Alphaproteobacteria; order Rhodobacterales; family Rhodobacteraceae; genus Sulfitobacter. Next base: position 25,801 of record NZ_JBFEKM010000016.1, on the reverse strand, counting down.
GCCAGCCGTGAAACGGGCAGCGTAAACCGTTATCCTCAAGCCGACCGAAACACAGGTCAGCCCCCCGGTGCGGGCAGTTCCGCCCGATCAGGCCCAGTTTGCCTTCATCATCGCGAAACAGCACCAAACGCTGGCCTTGCAACGAGATAGGGATCACCGGTCTGGGAATGTCCAGATCGACAGTTTTGGCGACAACAGCCCACAGGTCCGCGTTTTCGAACTGGTTGATTGCAGATTTGTCTTCAGCTTGGGGCACTCGGGTTGACCTCCAAAAAAGATGTGCGATAATCGCACTTAATGTCATATAAAGAACATAAATTTCTTGGTGAGGCCTGTCAACATGATCCAGAAAGACAATGCATCGACCTTTTCCAAGGGCCTAAGGGTTCTGTCCTGCTTCGAGACTGGCCGACGTGACCTGACCATGGCCGAAGTCTCGCGGTTGACTGGATTTGACCGCGCAACAGCGCGGCGGTTGTGCCTGACGTTGGAGGACAATGGATACCTTCAAAAAGAGGACCGAGCATTTCGGCTGACGCCAAAGATCCTGGCCATGGCCGGAGGATACTTGACCTCCAATAATTTTGCCCACTCGGTACAGCCGGTCCTCAATCAGTTCGCTGAGGAATTCGAAGGAGAGATCGCACTTGCCATGCGTGACGGAGATCGCGCGATCTATGTCGCGCGGTCTGCCATATCTTCGGCACGGATTTCGATCGGTTTTTCAATCGGCAGCACGTTGCCTTTATTACCGACGGCGGTCGGGCAGATGTTAATTGCACGTGGTCTGGAAAGTGAGGTGAATATGGATCTTGCGCGCCTGAGGCCTGAGAAACTTACCGAAGCCACAGACATGGATCTAGCCTCTATCCGCAACAAGATCGAACAGGCGGCACGCCATGGCTATGCGTTTGTTCGCAACGAATTTGAAATGGGGGCTGCGGGCATTGCCGTGCCGGTTGGAAATATTGGTGCCTTGCCCGCAGTATTGGCGACAACAGCGTCTATCAATCAATTTGACAAAGCGGCAGAATTTGACCGTGCGTTGGATATCTTGCGCCGTGCCGCCATGAACATACGCCTATAAAACTGTGTTGCTTTCCCGCGTTTGCGACTCTCTTCAAGTATCCTCGGTCTTGATAGCTTTTGCATCCCTAGGGGCCTTCGGTCTCGGTGTCGTATGTACTTAAGGTATTGTGACAACGGCGGGAATGTAGGGCTTGATCCCGCTGCGAATTCGGATACCTGACGCGGCATGTCTAAGCTGACCGAAGATCCGCTATTTCCGCCCGGCCGCTCGCATATCGAGGTGCGGTGCTGGTCCTGCGGACATTGGGTCGAGATGCAGCCAGATCGGCTGCCCGCTGGTATATCGCAGCATGATTTCGAGCGCCGCGCAAAGTGTCGATGCGGGGTCAGTTGTCCGCATGTCTCGCAGTTTCCGAAGGTAAGGCGCACCTGGTAGCGGCCTTCACCAAGGGCGGAGACCGGACATTCGCTGCACGTGCAAGGCAACATGGTTTTGGAATAGAAAGCCGACGTTGGCGGGTGTTCTCTCAAATTAAATGCAGAAGACGGAGGCAATTATTCCCACTCGGGTGTGAGTGTCTCCGGGATCTGCAACTGCCCTGCCGCATCCGCAATCCGATCGTGGACTGGCAAAACCGCTGGAAGTGCAAGAGCCGCCAAACGGAGGCTCTTGCGTCAACTTGTGTTCAAATCCTAGTTCTGGATTTGGGTCGCGACGTTGTTGTCGCCAGTCTGGATCAATGACGCATAGTTGTTCGCGCCCATCTGGGTCTGGGTGCCCACGTTGTTGTTGCCGGTCTGCGTTGCACTCGCAATAAGACCAACGCCGATCTGCGACAGGGTCATGTTGTTTGCCAGACCGTCTTGGACAACCTCATAGACGCTCGTGGAGCCCAACTGTGTTGAGGTCAGGATGTTCAGGTTACCGTATTGGCCTTGCGTCGCTTCGTTGCTTGAACCGTTCTGGGTCAGCGTGGCAGAGTTTTCGTCGCCCTCTTGGATCAAGTCAGCAATGTTCAACGACACAAGCTGCGTTTGCACGCTGATGTTGCTGTTGCCGGTCTGTGTCGACCTCGAAATGTTGCTGTCGCCAGTCTGAGCTTGGTTCACGTTGTTCAGGTTGCCCGTTTGCCAGCTATTGGCCCTGTTGCTTGTCCCGGCTTGGGTCATTAACGCGACGTTTGTATCACCTTCCATTCTCTGGACAGCAATGTTGCCGACGTTACCCGCATCGGATTGGTCGATGGTAGCGATGTTGAAATCACCCTCTTGAAGGTTGGTGTATGCATAGTCGCCCGTACCGGCCTGCGTAATCGTGAATGTGTTAAAAGAAGAAACACCTGTGTACCCATAGCCAATCCAGTGCTGGGCGTTGTTGGAGCTTCCGCTTAGATTAATGGTTGAGTTGTTGAAATTGCCCAGAAGGCGCTGAAAGCTTCTCTGACCGTCACCGACCGACATGGCGGTGGCCACGTTGTCTTGGCTGTTGCCGACGTCATTTTGTGTTGCGTACTGCTCGAAATTGCCAGTGCCGCCATTTGCCGTTACCGAGTAATCGTTTCGGTCGCCGGTTTGGATCAGCCGGTAACTATTTTTGCCCCCCGTGAAGCTCGCAAAGCTGAGGTTTGCATTACCACGCTGGATAATATCGGTGGACCAGTGGCCGTCATTCCCCACCACAATAATTTCAGCGGTGTTGTCGTTGCCTGTCTGTTCTACACCACGAACCCAGCTGTTGTCACCTGTGTTCGCGGTGTATGTGTTGCGGTCACCAGTTTGGCCCACAACAGATCTTGAAACCCCGCCTGTCTGAATAACCGTTGAATTGTTTTCAGAACCCGCCTGTATCAGTTCTGCCTGGGCATCGATCCCGGTCTGTGCAACTGTCGAAATGTTTGCACCACCGGTTTGCGTTTGTGACGATTGGAGCGCGCTACCTGTCTGTTCAAGATAGGCCTCGTTCGACTGGGCAAAAGCGGCCGATCCGCCAAGGATCAGTGCGACGGTGCTGGTTGATAGAAATAGATTTTTCATATTTTTTCCTTTTAAAGTATATAGTTGTAGTAAGCGCGTCTAGATTTCTGCCTGTCGGCAGCGGTCGTTTGTACGCAACAAAACGTCAGTTTTGATGCAAGAGTATCGTTAAGCCGGATCCGAACTGTTGAACGCGAATGGGCATCGCGTTCTGGGATTGATAGATTGTTGCAGAATTCGCTGTGCCCTCTTGGATGATAAAGCTCAGCAGGTTGTCGCCATTCTGATTGGCGATGCTAAAATTTCTGTCGCCCCGTTGTTCTGTTGTCTGGGCGTTTCCAGCACCGGTTTGAAGCGTGTCTGCCGTATTGGCATAGCCGTGCTGTAATTGCTTAGAGATGTTCAGCGTACCAACTTGTTCGATGAAGGCGGAATTGTCATCAGCGGCAGCAGACCCTGCAAAGGCACAAAAGGCGACAAGCGCGAGCGGCCCGCCAAATCCTTGATGCATCAGCTTTGAGCGGATCATTCTGTCACCTGCGCGCTGGCAACCACGGTCGCGTCCTGTAGCCCCACTGGAACAACTCCTGTTTCAGCTTTCTTGGCAATCAACTGCCGTGCTTTCTTGGGGTCCTTGAAGCTCCAGAGTTTGTCTTCGGATCCGGCAAGAACAAGCGCGTAGACGGCGCTTTCGATCGCTTGCTTCAGCGCCAGATGCCGGGGCTCGTTGGTGGTGATCCCTGATTCAAGCTCGAGTATGCCGTCGGTCGCGACATAGCTGAATACACCAGCCTGATTGGACATCGAAAAGATCGTCTTGTTGGCAACCACAGAGGCGAGAATTCGACCATTGGTCACGCTAATCGCCCGCAGGTAAACCGAGACATTGTCCTCGCGGTATTGCTGGTTCGCGCCGATGCCAAGGTAGCGCGCGCCACTGCCGCCTGTGGTGGTATTTGAATCGTAGCCGATGACGCCCCCGGCCAAAAGAATTCCCGCATTCAGCAATGCGGGCAAGGGCTGGACCTCGAATCCGTTTTCATTTGCAAAGGTTTCGCGTGCCGCGCGGATCAGCTTGCGCTCCTCCAGCAAGGGGCCAAGCTGTTCGCGCTCAAGCACGTTGAACCAGTCGCTGCCGCCGGCTTCTCGCAGGGCGTTGACCAGCATCGTGGCCCCCCCTTGCGACACCGCTTTGGAATATTCGGCATATGCGCCGCCGGGCTTGTTTTGCCCCGTCATATCATCAAAGCGGTACACCGCTACATAAAGCGGGCGTTTGGGGGGCGGCAGTGCGCGCAGTTCAGTGAGGGTGTTGGTCGCAACCTGAGGCGTCGGATCTTTAGTATCCATCTCGACGTAACCGGGGACGAAATCGCAACCGGCGAGGCTGCCAGCCAAGATCAGCGCAATCAGGGCGGGTTTTGCGCGCCGAACCTGTTGAACAAGACGAAGGCGGGGGAAATTGACTGTCATCGCTCAGAAATCCGGCACGGGAACTTCGATTATGGTCGACCCGCCGCTAAGATCATCGCTGATGGTGATCGCGACAATGCCATCGATCCGTTCAAAATCGATTTGGGTGCTGCCGACCGAAAACCGCCCAGAATCCGAAGCTGTTTCCCCAAGAATTTGGTCCACGACCTGCGAAGAGATCCGCCCCAACAGCGCGCTTTTGATTTGCCGCTCGAATTGCTGGGTATCGGTCTGGCTGGATCCGCTAAACGCACTGCTTGTTTTGGGGAACTGGTTTTGGCGCTCAGACAGGCTTAGCAGATGGGCCGAATTGAACGGGCTGCCGCCGAATGACGGGTTCACAGGAGTATATACGAAATCTTGAGCACTTGCGCTGGACGCAAAACATATCACCAAAATTGCTAAAAAGCTGCCGCGAACGCGCGGCAAATACCCCAAGAGATCATGCGCAACAAAACGGAATGTGCTGTCCACTAGGCATGTGAACAGCGAAAAAAAATTCTTCATCAAAAATGGCCTCAAAAGAAAATTTGAAAGTCGTGGTTAACTTAGGAATAAGTCTGCTGAGTTTTCCTGATGAAAATGTGATGAAGTCTATAAAATGCAGTGATTTCAACCGGTAGGTATCAATACTTTCAGTTTAACCGGTCAGGGTACCCGTATTTCTCCCAAGCCGCGGTCATCCCCATACGTTCAGCAAAGAGCATAAATTCGGGATGGGTCCGGATCTCAACGCAGTTTTGAGTCTGACCCCAAATACACAAAAGCGTGCCATGGGTGCCCGGTGGCGGTGCGTTTCCCATGATCTCGAAGAACGCGCTGGCAGGGCCTGATCTTACAATCGCCTGAGCCAGAGGTATCGATGGAAATGTGCCCGGGACGAATAGAAGCTTCTTGATCCACTTTCCCAAAGCCTCTCTTGTGCTTTGGACCGGACTATAAGCGTCTGCGACGATCTTTTCCCACACAGCAGGATCGTCAAATTTATCCCCCAAAAATTCAGTAAGATAACGGCTCCCCTGAAGTAGGCGTTGACCGGCCAGTTCGTATTTTCCCATGGCAAATGCACTGGCGGCAAAAGTTTCACAGGCGAAATGATGTTGCATGTCACAGGCACGCTTGGCCATGATATCTGCTTCTTCCAGATCACCGTTGGCCAGTTTAACCGTGGCCAGTATCTGAAGGTTACGCCCCTGAATAGGAGCCAATGATACAGCCTTTTCGACATAGGGCATGGCGCGCTGCGTAAGCCCGATAGCTGCAAAAAAATACCCCAAGCGCAAGGCAATTTCTGCATTCTGAGGGTCGCGTCTATAGGCTTCCTCGGTCATCGCGATAGCGTCAAGGATATTGCCAAACGTGAATTGCTCCAAGGCGATCAAGGTCAACGGGAAGCCCAATCCAGGACTGATCGCCATCGCACGTTCCGCGCACTGTGCTGCATTGCGTATAAGAGCTGCTTTGTCCCCCTCGCGGACGTAGGTCGACATAAGCGAATAGGTATGGGCCAGCTCACTGTGGGCATCGGCGTTCTGAGGATCGAGCGATATCGCTTCGGAGAGCAGAGAAGCGGCGATTTCCAACACATCGGCATGGAATGGCCGCTCGTTCAGAGAACGGCCCTGCAACACGAGTTCAATTGCCTTTTTGAAAGCATCTTCATTTGCATCTGCGCTTAAAGGTTGGCCGTCTTCTTGTGTCTCAACAGGCCGCAGCTGCACGACCGATGCGGCAAGCCGGTAGCCACGTTTGGAGACCGTTTCGATATAGACCGTTTCAGGATCAAGTCTTCTAAGCACTTTGCGCAGGACCGAGATTGCACGGGTTAAGCTTTCATCAGACGCTTCAAAATCCTTCCAGATGTGAGTGAGAAACTCGTCTCGTAGAACGATCTTTCCGTGGCGCGCCGCAAGGAAAGTTAAAACGTTCATTACAAGGGGCTCTATTTTCACCATACCGCTAGCAGATATGAGCCGACCACTAACTGGATCTACACACAATGCCCCGAGAGAAAAATTATGGTTTGAAATATCCACCTAAAAACCTTGATCAAATGTGTCTTGATTGCGAGAATGCAAAACTCATCATCGCAATGTTTAGTAATATAATATAGCTGCAGACTTACAAAAGCTGACCCCCTTTCCAAGACGCAAAATACGCTTGACCGGGCGAATGCAATATTTTCTAAGCCCCTGCTTTGTTACAAAAATCTCGGCAGAGGATTCATATTGTTAATACATTATCATAACTTCCTGGCATGAGTAAAGGCACGCGCCGCCCGCAGTTGATATCGACATCCACGCGGTCGACAACCTGACCTTTGTGGGACCCCCTTCAACTGCCTGGCAGCCCTTTCAGAGAACGGCAGTTTCAGGCCTGCGCTCAAATGTTCAGTAAATGCTTCTGATTGCGGTCATAGTACCTGTATCATGCGGCGGCGGTGATGAGGCTTGGAATGGTATCCCTCTCGGAGCAGACCTCCATAGACTGCTTGCCGCAGTTTTTATTACTGACGATGCTCAAAACTTGACGATCAGCGCAGTAGAAACAGCACGCAAGGACTACGGCGCGTACTACGGAAATGATCTGCCAGCGCACGTCTTAACGATTGAAAGAAATTCCAAATTTATGATGGCCCTGAAGAAGTGGATGAGCGTGATATCTGAAAAGAAGTAAACGTCAACTTTGAGAAAGCCGCAGTGCCGCATTTCATGCATCGGGCAATGGCCGTTTCGGGCCGATTTCAGCTGTCGTGCGGGGGGCTGTTTTAGTGTGTGGGATCCCGTTAGTGTAGCTAATGGTGACCGGTTCTCAGCGTTTCCAAAATGGCTCATAAGTTATTGATACTTGGTACGCTGCCTGTGCGTCTGTTTCCAATATCAGTATATCGAAGTCAAAGAATAGGCGGGGAACAGCTGGGTTCACCATCTAGCACGTCTGTCCGGGCCAATTCAGTCTCCAATTCACTGCCAGTCGCATGAAGTAGCGTGTGACAGGTGCCTTGCAAACCATTGAAATCATATGCGACACATTTCCGTATTCGTGTTACATGTGTTCGTTGAAAACAAACGATAAAAGCGGTTTTTTGGTAGGCCCGGCAGGACTTGAACCCGCAACCAAAGCGTTATGAGCGCTCTGCTCTAACCAGTTGAGCTACAGGCCCGCCATATGCGTTTCGTAAGCGGGCAATTGCAGCGCGTCAAGGCTTAGAACGCTAAAGAAGACTGTCTTGCATTGCACGCCTGCGCGTGGTGCTGTAACCCGCGTGCGCAATGGCAATAAGCGGCGGGACCCGATGATGACCAACTCCAAAAACGGAATCACCTATGCGGACGCGGGTGTGGATATCGACGCTGGCAATGCGCTGGTCGAGCGGATCAAGCCTGCGGCCAAGCGTACCAAGCGGCCCGGCGTGATGTCAGGGCTTGGCGGCTTTGGCGCATTGTTCGACCTCAAGGGGGCGGGCTATAACGACCCGATCCTTGTGGCCGCAACCGATGGCGTGGGCACCAAGCTGCGCATCGCGATTGATACCGGCAATGTTGACGGTGTGGGCGTCGATCTGGTTGCCATGTGCGTCAATGATCTGGTGTGCCAAGGCGCTGAGCCGCTGTTTTTTCTCGATTATTTCGCAACCGGCAAGCTGGAAACAGAAGAAGCCGCGCGCATCATCGAAGGCATCGCACGCGGCTGCGAAGGGTCGGGCTGCGCATTGATCGGCGGCGAGACTGCCGAGATGCCCGGCATGTATTCCGATGGTGATTTCGACCTTGCGGGCTTTGCCGTGGGCGCGATGGAGCGTGGCATGGACCTGCCAAGTGGTGTCGTTGCGGGCGATGTGCTGCTGGGGCTGGCGTCGGACGGGGTGCATTCAAACGGGTATTCGCTGGTGCGCAAGCTGGTCGTAATGTCCGGTCTGGGTTGGGAGGCAAACTGCCCTTGGGCCGACGGTACCTTGGGCGAGGTGCTTTTGACGCCCACACGGTTGTATGTAAAACCGGCGTTGCAGGCGGTCAGGGCAGGGGGCGTGCATGCGCTGGCCCATATTACCGGCGGCGGCTTGACTGAAAACCTGCCTCGCGTGTTGCCCGAAGATCTGGGGGCCGAGATCAACCTTGATGCATGGGACATGCCCGGCGTGTTCAAATGGATGGCCGATATCGGTTCAATGGCCGAACCTGAAATGCTCAAGACGTTCAACTGCGGTGTTGGAATGATTCTGGTGGTCTCTGCGGATCAGGCTGACAGCTTGAAATCGCTGCTCAGCGATGCGGGTGAAACGGTTTACGAGATGGGCCGTGTCACAGCAGGTGCCGGCATCGACTATAGCGGGCAGCTTTTGTGAAAAAACGCGTCGCGATCTTTCTATCGGGGGGCGGTTCGAACATGCGGGCGCTGGTCGAAGACATGACTGGCGACCATCCCGCGCGACCTTGCGTGATTGTGTCGAACGTCGCGGATGCTGGCGGGATCGCTTGGGCGCAAGAACGCGGCATTCCGACCGAAGTCATCGACCACAAGCCGTTCAAAGGGGACCGTGCCGCATTCGAGGCCGAATTGACCGCACGGCTGATGCCCCATGCACCCGACATGATCTGTCTGGCGGGGTTTATGCGCAAGCTGACCGGCGAATTCACCGATGCATGGGCCGGTCGGATGATCAACATCCACCCGTCCTTGCTGCCGCGTTACAAAGGCTTGCACACCCATGCCCGTGCGCTTGAAGCGGGGGATGATGTCCATGGCTGCACCGTCCACGAAGTCACCGCAGCGCTGGATGATGGCCCGCTTTTGGGGCAGGCCACCGTGCCGATCCTGCCCGGTGATACACCGGACGTGCTGGCCGCGCGGGTGCTGGTGCAAGAGCACCGGCTGTATCCTGCGGTACTGCGCCGCTTTGCCGGCGGCGACCGCAGTTTTTTGATGTTAAAAAGCTAGGCGTGCAGATGCTTTTCATCACGAATATGTTCGATTACGCATTGCCTGTTTGCAAACCTCTGTTCAAAGTAGTTCCATGAAAACAATTACGTCCACAGCCGAGCTTGAGGCATTTTGCCTAGAGGCCGCGACCCACGATTATGTAACGATCGACACCGAGTTTCTGCGAGAGCGGACATATTATTCAAAGCTTTGTCTGATCCAGATGGCGATGCCCGGCACGGATGATTCCGGTGGTGTTTTGGTCGACCCGCTGGCCGACGGCATATCCCTAGAACCGCTTTATTCGCTGTTTCGCGACACCTCGGTTGTCAAAGTATTCCACGCGGCGCGTCAGGATCTTGAGATTTTCTTTGTTGATGCCGGCGTATTCCCCGACCCGCTGTTTGACACGCAGGTCGCCGCGATGGTCTGCGGATTTGGTGAACAGGTCGGCTATGAAACTTTGGTGCGCAAGATCGCCCATCAGGCCGTTGATAAGACATCACGTTTCACAGATTGGTCCCGCAGGCCGTTGACTGATGCGCAAGCCAAATATGCTTTGGCTGATGTCACACATCTGCGGCAGGTCTATGAATTTCTGGCCAAAAAGCTTGACGAGTCCGGGCGCGCCCGCTGGGTCGCTGAAGAACTTGAGATTTTGACCAGTCCGGACACATATATCACCCGCCCGCGCGACGCTTGGAAAAGGGTCAAGACCCGGACCAATTCTGGCAAGTTTCTGGCACTAGTGCGCGAATTGGCCGCCTTTCGCGAAGCCTATGCGCAGGAAAACAATGTGCCGCGCAACCGGGTCTACAAGGATGACGCGATGGTCGAACTCGCAAGCAACAAGCCCAAGAACCACGAAGAATTGGGCCGCGCACGTCTGCTGTTGCGCGAGGCGCGCAAGGGCGACATCGCTGACGGTATCCTCAAGGCCGTGGCCGACGGGCTAAGTTGCCCCGCATCCGACATGCCGCAGCCAGATAACAGCCGCGATAAACTGCAAGTGAACCCGGCCTTGGCCGATCTGCTGCGGGTGCTGCTGAAGGCAAAAACCGAAAGCGCGGGGGTCGCGGCCAAGCTGATCGCGCCGGCCGCCGATCTTGACGGTATTGCTGGTGGTTTGCGTGATGTTCCAGCCCTTAAGGGGTGGCGGCGCGAGGTATTCGGGGAAGACGCATTGCGTCTGTGTGAAGGCAAGATTGCGCTGAGCGCTGCGGGATCGGTTGTGAAAGTGGTCGAGCTTTAAGCTCTTCCGCTTTCACCCTTAGCCAGTTCCACCTGAAACGAGTTTTATCGGCGTGATGTCAGTGCGTTGCGCTGACCTTCGATGCGGATGGTACGTACACCGGCCAGCATCTGGTCTGTCACGGCACGTCCCGCGATCACCTCACGGGTCGGCTGCGCCCCAACGGCTGTGTTGTCGGGCAAGATCCCTTCAAGCCGGTAGGTCAGCACGCCATCCACGGGCAATTCGTCTTCGTTCGCGGGGGTCAGCTGCACCTTGTAGATGCCCTGACGTGCCGCAAGACCCGTCGCGCGGATCATGGCACCACCGGGGGTCTTTTCGACGGTCAGGTTTGTGACCTGATCAATTGGCTGCCCCAAATAGACTTCGGTTTTTGCACGCGCGCCCGCAAACAAACCCGAGCTTTGGGGGATCAACGGATTTGTACTGGCTTGGGGTTGTTCACGCGGCTCTGATTGCGCGGAGCCAAACCAGTTGAAAGGGTTCACACGGCTGTCGCGCACAGTTGCGCAGCCCGTCAGAACGAGGGTCGATACCAAAAGGGCCGAAAAGGTCTTGCGCATAGGGTCCGCCGTGGAAATTACCGTGTTAATTGACTAACCCATCCAGGACCCGTTGGGAAGGGGTGGACGTTTCGCAAAACGCGACCTACCTGTTTTGTAATTGAGAGAGGAATACATCGTGGCGACAGAGGCATTTGAAGAACTGGTCGAGGATTTCGAATTTCTGGACGACTGGGAAGACCGCTATCGGCATGTGATCGATTTGGGCAAAGGGATGGACCCCTTGGCCGAAGCCCTGCGCGTGCCCGCCACCAAGGTTGACGGCTGTGCCAGCCAGGTATGGTTGCACGCCCAATTTGACGACGGCAAGTTGCATTTTGACGGCGCGAGCGATGCAATGATCGTGTCTGGGCTGATTGCCGTTTTGCGGTCGCTTTACAACGGATTATCTCCGGCAGATGCGCTTGCCGTGGACGCGCGTGCCGAAATGGGCCGGCTTGGGCTTAACGAACACCTGTCGGCGCAACGATCTAACGGCCTGACCGCGATGATCGAACGGGTACGCGAAACGGCCGCCGCGCAGGGCTGAGGCCGTCAGCGGGCGTAGTGTTTGCGGCAGGAGCTGCGCCAGATGAGTTTATTTGGCAAAATGAAGATCAAAGCGTTTCGAGCGCAACCTTCAGATCGCCATAGCCGGTAAAGCGCCGCTCGAAGGTCAGGCCTAAGGTTTCGGCACAGGTCTTGGCCTTTTCGGTCAGGGCAGGATCGTCAGTTTGTGCTTGGTAGACCAGCTTTTCATAGTTTCCGAAATACATGTCGCGCAGTTCCGGGTGGCGGTCCAGCCCCATCGGTTTGATGATGAAGGCGTCGAATTGGCGGACCAGAAAATCAGTCAGGTAGAAGGTTGTGATCTCGGTTTCCGAGGTTTTCGCGAACTGGGCATTGCCTTCGAAAAAGCTATAGCAATGGGGCCCTGCGACCATCTGAACGCCCATTTCTGCACAGGCGGTTTGCAGCAATCCTCCGGTGCCACAATCGGCATAGACCACAAAGATATCGTCATAGTTGTCACGATGCTTGGCCACGGCAGCCCTCACGGCAGCGGTGATTTTTTCAGGGTAAAGGTGCAGATTGGCGGGCAGGCAGGTCAAATCCAGATGGGTCCAGCCATTGGCCGCCTTGAGGTCAAGGATTTCACGGGCCAAGGCACCACAGGCGATCAACAAAATACGGCCCTTGCTGGCCTCAAGCGGGAGGCCCTTTTCGGTGAGTTGTTGATCTGACAGCTTGTGCATGGGGTCCCTTAAACGACAAAGGCCCCTCCGGTACAGGAGAGGCCTTTGTGCTTTAAATCAAAGACTTAGGCCTTGGCGCTGTTGTGCTTGCGACCGACCCACTCTTTGGCGGTTTCCACGGCTACGGCGGCATCGCGGCAATAGGCGTCTGCACCGATGGCTTTGCCGAATTCCTCGTTCAGCGGGGCACCACCGACCAAAACGATATAATCATCCCGGATACCCTGTTCGATCATCGTGTCGATCACAACCTTCATGTAAGGCATGGTCGTGGTCAGCAGGGCAGACATTCCCAAAATATCGGGGCCTTCCGTTTCCATCGCCTCAAGATATTTCTCGACCGAGTTGTTGATTCCCAGATCAACCACCTCAAAGCCGGCACCTTCCATCATCATCGACACAAGGTTCTTGCCGATGTCATGGATGTCGCCCTTGACGGTACCAATAACCATCTTGCCAACCCGCGGCGCACCGGTTTCAGCCAGCAATGGCTTGAGGATGGCCATGCCGCCCTTCATCGCGTTGGCAGCAAGCAAAACTTCGGGGACGAACAAGATGCCGTCACGGAAATCTGCGCCCACGATGGTCATGCCGCCGACAAGCGCTTTGGTCAGCACGTCATAAGGGACCCAGCCACGCGCGATCAGAATGTTCACGCCTTCTTCGATCTCGTCGCGCATACCGTCATAAAGGTCGTCGAACATTTGCTGAACAAGTTCTTCGTCGTCCAGATCAGCAAGGATAATTTCGTCTTCATCCGACATAGTCGTTCCTCATCGGTTAATTTGCCGCGCGGGCTTTTGCCCTTTTGTCACGGAAAAACATAAAGCATCGTGCTTTTTGCGACACGGGCCGCATCAAGTGCGACCTAGCGCTTTGTTTAGAGATACCGCTGATGCACCTGTAAAACAATGGTTTGCTCTTTGATACTTGACCGTGTTCTTCATTTGTTCCAAAAGTTATGAATGGATCGTGAAGAGCATAGATATAATCTGGCCGGACGTGGTGTTTCCGGCAATGTCGCCGGTCGGTTCGAACGGCTTAGGGTCGATGCTGTCGATGATGGGTGGGACCCAGATCAGGGGCCTTTGCCGGTGATGCGCACGCAAGTAAGCGAGGAAGTCGCGCGCAGTGCAATCAGCTATAACCGCTCGCCTGATTTGCCTTTTGATCGGTCGATCAATCCATACCGTGGCTGTGAACATGGCTGTGTTTACTGTTTTGCGCGGCCTAGCCATGCGTATCTTGGCATGTCGCCCGGACTGGATTTCGAGACACGGTTGATCGCGCGTCCGCAAGCGGCCGAGGTTTTGCGGCGTGAATTGGCGGCAAAACGCTATCAGGTGGCACCCATCGCCATCGGCACCAATACGGACCCTTATCAACCAATTGAAAAACAACACCAGATTACCCGGCAACTGCTCGAGGTGTTGTCAGAGGTTAATCATCCTGTCGCCATCGTCACAAAAGGCAGCTTGATAGAGCGAGACATTGATATCCTCTCGGATATGGCGGGACGCGGGCTGGTCCGGGTTGGCATTTCTGTCACGACCCTTGATGCCAAGCTTGGTCGGTTGATGGAGCCACGCGCCCCCGCACCGAAACGTCGTTTACAGATGATCACGCGCCTGGCCGAAGCGGGCATCCCGGTGCGGGTGATGGCCTCTCCGATGATACCTGCGCTGACCGATCCCGAACTTGAGGCGATCCTAGAAGCGGGACGCGACGCAGGCGCACGGTCGGCCAGCTGGATCATGCTGCGCTTGCCTTATGAGGTGTCGGAATTGATGCAGGACTGGCTGGCGCGGCATTATCCGGACCGTGCCAACCGTATTATGACACGTTTGCGTGAAATGCATGGCGGCAAGACTTATGACGCGAACTGGCATACGCGGATGCGCGGCAGCGGGCCATACGCGGACATTATCGCGCAGCGCTTTGATCTGGCGGTAAAGCGGCTTGGGCTATCGACCCTGTCACCACCTATGCGCTGCGATTTGTTTCGCCCGCCCAAACGGGCGAGCGCACAATTGGATCTGTTTTAGCTGGATTTCGCGCCGCGACGGCCACGGCGAGGACCACGTACCGGACCTTCGCCATCTGTGCCATCGCTGGCCGACGAAAACGCACCAAGCGCTTCGACGATCTGTTCCAATGTCGGCGCATCACCTTTGGGGCGGCTATCAAGGGCCTCGCGCATGTGCACCAGGTGTTCTGGCATGGTGCCGCAGCAACCGCCGATGATCGAAGCACCACAATTACGCGCCATTTCAGCGTAATCCGCCATCAATTCCGGGGTGCCATCATAGTGAATGTGGCCTTCGACATATTTGGGGATGCCCGCGTTGCCCTTTGACACGATCGGCGTCGATTTGCCTTTTGCGGCAAAGCCCAGAACGGTGCGCAATACATCTGACGCACCTGTGCCGCAGTTGGCACCATAGGCAAGGGGCATGTTGTCCAAGGCGTGCACCATATCGACCATCGCTTCCGAGGTCATGCCCATCATCGTGCGACCTGCGGTGTCAAAGCTCATCGTTCCGACCCAATCAAGGCCCGCAAGTTTGAACCCTTCTGCGGCGGCGCGGTATTCTTCGGGCGCGCTGATGGTTTCGAGCCAACCCACGTCAGCGCCCCCCGCTTTCAACCCGTCTGCGGTTTCGTGAAACATCTCAACAGCCAGCGCGTGGGTCAGGGGGCCGACAGGCTCCATAATCTCGCCCGTGGGGCCGACCGATCCGGCGACAATGACCTTGCGACCAGCCTTGTCGGCCACTTCGCGGGCCAGTTCGGCGGAAACGCGGCTCAACTCATGGGCGCGCTTTTCTGCGCCGTGCAGTTTCAGCCGCGATGCGTTGGCCCCAAAGGAATTCGTCAGAAAAATATCACTGCCTGAATCAACTGCGCCTTTGTACAATTTTATGATGTTCTGCGGTTCATCCGTATTCCACATCTCGGGGGCGTCGCCGGACATCAAACCCATATTGAACAGGTTTGTACCCGTGGCACCATCCGCCAGCAGCGTGCCTTTTTCAGCAAGAAGATCAGTAAGAGGATTGGACATGAAAACGCTCCGCTAGAGATGTGATTGCGTGTCTTCTCACGATGCCAAACGTGAGGCAACCTCATAATTTTCATCATGGTGATGAGGTTGAGCGACAACAAGCGGGGCATCGGGGCGGTGCACGGCGCGCGTGATGTCAGCCAGCCCGACGGCCAAAACTGCGCGGTTCGGGGCTGCGGCATACAATGACTTCCAGCGCGGGCGAAAATTGGATTTGAACTGGCGCAAGCCTGCACCGCCGCTTTGACGCACCACATATTGGGCCAGCTTCACCATCACCGCCGAAGACGGGTCAGGGCAGGCTGGGGTCGCAGCAAGACTGAGCCGCGGGATGGCCCGTTGTCCGGCACAGACTATGGCATGGTGGATGAGGCTGTGCATCGTGCCGTCGGGGACATCGGATCGTTGGCGCATCAGATCAAGGCACCATTCATGTGTGCCGGAGTGAAAGCTGGCGAAGGCAATCAGCGTGTTGCCGCGATAGGCAAGAAAAACCTGCTGATGGGCCAGATAATCTGCGCAAAACACCCCCATCGTACCGCCGCGCGCGCGACCATTTGCCTGCTGCCATGCTGCATCAATCTGCGCCATCTGCGCCAAGGGAAGTGTGGTGGCCTGTTTGATGATCACACCTGACTTTTGTGCCGCACGCAGCTTGCGGCGCAAGGTGCGAAACGGCGCGGCTGTGATGTCAAAGCCGACGGGCTTCAAAACAGCCTCATCCGCGATATGAGAAACAAACCACGCAGCGGATCGGGCCAACAGGGCGGTGTTGGCGCTGCATTTGTAGAGAACGGGAATAAGGTTCTTAAGCCGGGCTTCGTTCTGGACTGTTTTGATGAAATCGTTGTTTGGTCGGGTCAGCGGATCAAACAAGGCACAAAGCGTCTGACCTGTCGGCCAAACGGCGCAATCGGTCTCGGCACTTTGCAACAGATACCCGCCATTTTGCCGGATGATGCCGACTTCGGCACGTGAAGCGTCGTTCAGCTTTAGCAAAGAGACGGGGGCAGAGAGGTCCGATTTGGTCAGTGGGCGCATCATGGCAACCATGGCGATCAACGCCGGTGCCGCATAATAAATCGCGCGAAACGCGATGATCCCGCTGAGCAACTGAACCGAGGCCACTTCGGGTGCAAAGCCGAACAGTACAAGTTCGAACGGACCAACGCCGCCCGGCGTTCCCGTCAAAAGGGCCGCGCCCAAGGCCATCAGGAACAGCGGCAACAGGGTGGTAAATGCAATGGCATCCCCCGGTATCAGAAGATAAAGCGCAGTCGCAGCCGCCATCGTATCTATCGCTGTCCAGAACAGGATCGAACAGAGCGCCGCAAGGCTTGGCACCTTCATGCGAATGCGGCCAACCGTGACAGTGGGATAGAAAAAGGCCGCCGCAACTGCCAAGGGCAGAGCAAGGATAACAGCAAGCGCCGGCCAGAAGGTAAAGCTTGGCGCGGGCAGCACAAGACAGGCAAGGGCAGTCACGACCAGCAAGGCGGCCATAAAGCTAAGGCAGATAAAGCCGGACAAGCGCAACGCCATGCCCATGCTAATACCGGGCAGCATGCGCCAACGCGCGACCGCACCGGTCAGAACACCCAACCCCAAGGTCTGGGCCAAGGCAATAGCCGCTGTGCCGGAAATATTGGCCTGCCGTGACGAAATACCAGTGCGGAAATGCCGGTGCGCGGTGGCATCATAGCGACCCAAGGCCAGAAAGCTGACACAGGTACATACGGTGGCCATTACAAACGACATTGGATGCAAGCCGCGCAATTCAACAGACACGTCGTCCCAAAATCCCGGCGCAAGCTGCGCGAGGATCATCCACAAACACGCCCCCCCGATCGCCAGCGATGCGCCCAACTGAACGGCACGCAACCTGTGCTTAAACATAAAGCTTTTAATCATTTTAATTCCCGACCAACCCGGAAACGACCATAGCCACTGAAATCATTCCAGAATGTTAAGGCGTTAAAAAACGCGCCTTCGATTTAAGTCAAAGGCGCGTTTTTCCGAATGGCGGGGGCTGGTTCAGTAGGGCCTAATCGACGTCTTTCATCAACTGGGTTTTGGCCTCGGCCATCAATTCGACCATTTTGGCGCGGATCACGGATTCTTCGACGCGGTCACCCAGATCGCCCGACACTTTGCGATAAACATCTTCGTCGCCAGCTTCTTCAAAATCGGATTTCACGACTTCAACGGCATAAGCCGCCGCGTCATCACCTGTTTTGCCAAGATATTCGGCGGCCCATAGGCCCAAAAGTTTGTTGCGGCGTGCTTCGGCCTTGAACTGCATTTCCGAATCGTGGGCGAATTTGTTTTCAAAAGCTTTTTCGCGATCGTTGAAGGTGCTCATTCTGGATCTCCCTTAAAATAACACTGCGTATGGCAAATATGGTGGGCCGCGGGCCTGACAGCAAGGGGCACGCGCTTGCGCGATGGGGTCGCTTGGACTATGTGACACATCAAAAGGGCTGTTTGGGTTTTTCCGCAGGTCTAAAGTCTGGAAGGGATGTGCATGGCCCGTCGCACCAAAATCTACGAAGGCACGGCTAAAATCTTGTACGAAGGTCCGGAACCCGGCACCATTGTGCAATATTTCAAAGACGATACCACTGCCTTTCATTCGGAAAAACGCGCCACCATCGAAGGCAAGGGCGTGTTGAACAACCGTCTGTCCGAGTTTTTCATGACTGGTCTGAACAATATCGGTGTGCCGACGCATTTCATCAAACGGCTGAACATGCGCGAGCAATTGGTCCGTCAGGCCGAGATCATACCGCTCGAGATCGTTGTGCGGAATTACGCGGCTGGATCGTTCGCCACCCGTTTGGGGATTGAAGAGGGCATTCAACTGCCGCGCCCGATTGTTGAATATCACTTCAAGAACAATGACTTGGGTGATCCTTTGGTGACCGAGGAACACATCGCTGCCTTTGGGTGGGCCGGACAGCAGGACATGGAAGACATCCTGAGCCTGTCGCTGCGGGTCAATGATTTCATGTCGGGTGTGATGATGGCGGTCGGTATCCGGCTGGTGGATTTCCGGATCGAAGTGGGCCGGGTTTACGACGGTGATTTCCAGCGCCTGATTATCGCTGACGAAATCAGCCCGGACAGCTGCCGCTTGTGGGATATCGAGACTGGGCAAAAGCTGGACAAGGACGTGTTCCGGCGCGATCTGGGGTCGCTGACCGATGCCTATACCGAGGTCGCGCGGCGTTTGGGCGTGATGCCCAAGACGTCGACACCGATGATGAAACCAACGTTGATCAACTAGGCTGGCGTTGGATATGAGTTTATTTTGCAAAATGAAGCAGGGGGACGCGCCATGAAAGCACGGGTGCATGTGATGTTGAAGACAGGTGTTCTGGACCCGCAAGGCGAGGCTGTGCGCCACGCGCTTGGGGCGATGGGCTTTGACGGGGTTAAGGGCGTGCGCCAGGGCAAGGTGATTGAACTGGATCTGGCCGACGATGTGACCCAAGCGGATGTAGAGGCGATGTGCGAAAAGCTGCTCGCCAATACGGTAATTGAATCCTACAGCGTGGAGATGGTCTGATGCATGCAGCCGTCATTGTTTTTCCCGGCTCTAACTGTGACCGTGATCTGGCGGTAGCATTCGAGGCGGCTGGGGCCAAGGTGTCGATGGTTTGGCACAAGGACACGGCGCTGCCCGAAGGTGTTGATATTGTCGGCATTCCGGGCGGTTTTTCCTACGGTGATTATCTGCGCTGCGGTGCTATTGCCGCGAACTCTCCGATCTGCGGCGAAGTCGCTGCCCATGCGCAGCGCGGCGGTTATGTGATGGGCATTTGCAACGGCTTTCAGGTGTTGACTGAAACGGGTTTGTTGCCCGGCGCGCTTTTGCGCAATGCAGGCCTCAAGTATATCTGCAAGACGGTCGGCCTGCGGGTTGCGACGTCGGACAGCGCGTTCACTTCGGGCTATCACGCCGACTCCGTGATCAATATCCCGATCGCCCACCACGACGGCAATTACTATGCCGATGCAGATACGATTGCGCGTTTGCAGGGCGAAGACCGTGTGGCGTTTACCTATACCGACAATCCGAATGGCGCGCAGGCGGACATTGCGGGCATTCTGTCGGCCAATCGCCGCGTGCTTGGCATGATGCCCCACCCGGAACGCGCGGCCGATGCCGGGCATGGGGGCACCGACGGAGTGGCGCTCTTCCGCGCATTGGCAGGGGAACTGGTCACGGCGTGACTTGAGTGCGCCCGTGAGGTTGCGTAGATTGGGCCCATGTACCGATCTGCGCCTTCACCTGAAACGCCATTATCTGTCAGCTGGCGCGTCCGGCTGGCAGTGGGCATCTTGCTGATCATTGCGATCGGTACGATATCCATCACCAACAAACTGCTGACAGACCGGTTTACAGACAGCACGCGCAACCGTGCCGAGCTGAGAATTGCGCTGTACAGTGGCAACCTGCTAGCCGAACTGCGCCAGAACGCGATTGTGCCACAGCTTTTGGCTCGTGACCCGGCCCTGATCGAAGCGTTGACGCGGTCAGATTATTCGCTCTCTACCCAGCGGTTGATTTCTTTTGTCGAGGAAATCGGGGCCGCGTCCTTGATGTTATATGACATTGACGGACGCACGGTTGCTGCAACGGATCGCAACCGGCTGGGGTCTTCGCACCGGCTCGAGCCCTATTTCATCGATGCCGTCCGGGCGAATGCGACAGTGTTTAGCGTTATTCCACGGCAAACCGGCGGCTATCGGTTCTTTTATTCCCGCCGTATCCAGGAAGGCGGGGCAACCCTTGGTGTTATCGCCGCCGAGGTTGATTTGCAGCGTTTTGAACGGGCTTGGGCCGGAATTTCCGACGCTGTCATCGTGACAGACAGCACCGGCGACATCATCATGGCGACAGAGCCGCGCTGGCGAGGTTTGACCGAGACGGAAGCCCTGTCAAACCAGACTCCGCAAAGCGCCATCGAGCGTGCCATCAAGGCGACAGCCGATTGGACGGCCCTGCCACCTGACGCCTATTTGCAGGGCGAGGCCGTGATGCGGCTGACCTCGCGGATACCGTTTCGTGGCTGGCGGATCACCAGCTACACGACCTATGCGTCGGTGCGCGAAAAGGTAAACGGTGTTCTGGCGCTCGAGGTGATGGGCTTTGCCATTCTGCTGGCCCTGACCTTTTATGCGCTGAGCCGACGCACCGCGGGCAGGGCGGCGCTGTTCCAGCGTGAATCCGCCGAACTGCGGGCGCTGAACGTCGCGCTTCAACGCGAGATCGCAGAGCGCAAACGGGTGCAGCAGACCCTTGCCGTGGCCGAACAAACGCTTGAGCAATCCAGCAAGCTGGCCGCCTTGGGCGAGATGTCAGCCGCCGTCAGTCACGAGCTGAACCAACCGCTGGCTGCGATGAAAACTTATCTTGCAGGCGCGCGTTTGCTGATGCGGCGCAACCGTCTGGACGAAGCCCTGTCGTCTTTCGGGCGCATCGACGATCTGATTGAACGCATGGGCGCGATAACGCGGCAGCTGAAAAGCTATGCGCGCAAGGGACAGGAAACCTTCTCTCCGTTCGATATGGGTGATGCGTTGGCGTCGTCGCTGTCGATGATGGAACCCCAGTTGCGGCAACGTCAGGTGCAAATCACCAGCATCCTGCCTGACACGCCCGTGCGGGTCATGGGCGACCGGATGCGGGTGGAACAAGTCTTGGTCAACCTCTTGCGCAATGCGTTGGACGCTACCAAATCAGAACGGAACCCCAAGGTTGAAATTATCCTTTCAGCGGGGGAAACGGCGACATTGACCGTACGCGATAATGGTCCGGGCATCGAAGATCTCGATGCGCTGTTCGAGCCGTTTTATACAACCAAGCAGCCCGGCGATGGTGTCGGGTTGGGGCTTGCGATCTCGTCCGGCATTGTGACCGAACTGGGGGGCAGGCTGACAGCGCGCAACGGCCAGAACGGCGGCGCGGTTTTTGAAATGCAGCTGCCCATTCTGGACAGCGCAGACAACACACAGGCGGCGGAGTAAACGATGGCGCAGGCAATGAAAATCGCGATTGTGGACGATGAGCAGGACATGCGGCAGTCGATCAGCCAATGGCTGGCCCTGTCAGGCTATGACACTGAAACTTTTCCAAGTGCAGAAGATGCGTTGAAAAAACTGGGGCCGGATTATCCGGGCATAGTGATTTCCGACATCAAGATGCCGGGCATGGACGGGATGCAATTCCTCAAGAAACTGATGGGCAGCGACAGTGCCCTGCCGGTGATCATGATCACGGGACACGGCGATGTGCCCATGGCCGTCGAGGCGATGCGCGTCGGGGCCTTTGATTTCCTCGAAAAACCCTTCAACCCCGACCGGATGAGCGAATTGGCAAAAAAAGCCACGACAGCGCGCCGTTTGGTGATGGACAACCGCGCGCTGCGCCGCGAGTTGTCAGACGGCGGGCAGTTGATGAAAAAGCTGATCGGCGGCTCGCCCGTGATGGAACGTCTACGCGAGGATATTCTTGATCTCGGCCAAGCTGATGGTCACGTTTTGATCGACGGCGAAACCGGCACAGGCAAGACGCTGGTGGCCCATGCGCTGCATGCGGTCGGGTCGCGCGCAGGCAAAAAATTCGTGCTGGTCAGCTGTGCCGCGCTTGAGGAAGACGCGCTTGGCAAGCGGCTTTTTGGCCCGATGATGCCCGAAGACGCGCAATTGCCAGCAATTGAAGAAGCGCGTGGCGGCACCCTTGTGCTGGAAGGCATCGAAGCGCTCAGCGAAACCTTGCAAGCGCGGCTGTTAAGCGTGATCAACGAACAAGGCACGCCTGCGGAAACCCGCATCGTCGCGATTTCCAACCTCCAAGAAGCAGGGCGCACCTCCGAAGATGCGTTGCGGTCGGATTTATTTTACCGCTTGGCCGCCTTGCGCATCACTGTTCCGCCGCTGCGCCAACGTGGCGAAGATATCCTGACGTTGTTTACAAGGCTCAGCGATGAATTCGCCGACGAATATGGCTGCGAAGCACCCAAGGTATCGGCCCAAGAAGCCGCACAATTGTTGCAAGCGCCATGGCCGGGCAACGTGCGCCAGCTGATAAACGTGGCCGAACGTGCGGTGCTGCAATCGCGGCGCGGATCGGGGTCGATCGCGTCTTTGCTGATGTCGGATCACGAGGAAATGCAGCCTGTCATGACCACCGATGGCAAACCGCTGAAAGAATATGTCGAAGCGTTCGAGCGGATGCTGATCGACAACACGATGCGCCGCCACAAAGGATCAATCGCCAGCGTGATGGACGAGTTGTGCCTGCCACGCCGGACGCTGAATGAAAAAATGGCGAAATACGCGTTGCAGCGATCGGATTACCTGTAACGCTTCAATAACCTAGCCCGCTTTTAACCAAATGCGGGCCAGAGCTGGGACAGGGCGGTCGCACCGATTGCTGGCCCCCGTCAGTCGCCCTTCTTTAGCCGACCCGCGTCAGGATCAATTCTTTTGCGGCACCGGTTTCATCGGTGTAGCAGGTCCAGGAAGGTGCACCGGGCAGATCGACGATATACTGGTTGGTTTCGACGATGGGCAATGTTGTGTTGATCGTGCCGCCTGATACGCCGGTATGCTTGGCCACTGCGCGAAGGCAGCTTCTTTGCGATGCGGCTTCGGCCCGCGCTACGGGGTCATTTGCGATGCTCATGTCTTCGCAAGCGGCAAGTGCCATGATGGGCAGACAAAGCGCCAAGCGCAGGGAAAAATGCATCGTAAGTTCCTTGTTTTCGAGATGTCGCCAAGTGAAATGGCCAGTTAATCTGGGCCACCGGCCCCACCAGTTGACTGTTTCCCACACAAGGGCGTGATGTCAAGTATTGGCACCTTGTTCCGGCATATAGGGCCTTTGTCCTTTGAACCTTTGGCGATGTTGCGCGATTGACCATTGTCATTTGTCCACATCTGCCTTTAATTGGGGGAAGGGCTTGCGTTTTCAAATGATCGCGCAGGTGCCCCTAGACAGTTTCGCTGCCTTCGGTAACCCGCATGTCGGTGTCCAGGCAGACCGATTGAGGCCCTTAAAAAAGGCCAATGAACCGCTGACGGATGGAACGGGCCAAGGCCTTGTTCAGATGCAGTAATTAATGGATGTGGCAGGTTTGGTAACGGGCCTGCACCATCGGAGAAGAACCGCGATGACGCGTGCAGACGCCAAGAGCAGACAGACAGGTGGCCTTTTGGGCCCATTCTTATCGAAGCCCGTCTTAGCCGCGTCACCCATCGCCCTGACAAGACATACCCTGTCACGCGCGGCCCCACCGGGGCTTTTGCGTGCGCAGCTGTGCAAAATGGATTTATGCCTAAGAAAATGCTTATTGATGCCACCCACGCTGAGGAAACTCGCGTTGTTGTGGTTGACGGAAACAAGGTCGAGGAATTTGACTTTGAATCAGAGAACAAACGCCAGCTAGCTGGCAACATCTACCTCGCGAAAGTCACGCGGGTAGAGCCTTCGTTGCAAGCGGCCTTTGTGGATTATGGTGGAAACCGCCATGGTTTTCTGGCGTTCTCGGAAATTCACCCCGATTACTATCAAATCCCCGTGGCCGACCGTATCGCGCTGATGGAGGAAGAACGTGCCTATGCAGAAGCGCAGGCCGCCAAAGAAGACGAAGACGAAAAGCCCAAGCGCCGTACGCGGTCACGCAGCCGTGGCAAGCCCAAGGCCGAAGACACGGTCAGCGATGATGCCACTGTCAGCAAGGACGCCGATAGTGACCAGATCGAGGGTATGGAAACCGTTGATCTGGATGATGATGAAGAAGGGTCCTCTCCGATGGAGCGGGTCGCAGAAACCCCCGTCGAGGAACCCGATGAGGACGTAAGCGCCAGCGATGCGGACGATAATGACGACGATGATGACGCGTCAAAGGCGCAGGATGCATCGTCCAAGGATGACAGCATCGAATCCGTTGCCGATGATGATGACCACGACGACCTGCGCCCGGCCCGCAAACCACGGCCCAAGCGTTACAAGATTCAAGAAGTCGTCAAAGTCCGGCAGATTCTGCTGATTCAGGTCGTAAAGGAAGAACGTGGCAACAAGGGCGCTGCCCTGACCACCTATCTGTCGCTGGCCGGTCGCTATTGCGTCCTGATGCCCAACACCGCGCGTGGCGGTGGCATCAGCCGCAAGATCACCAACGCCGCAGACCGCAAGAAGCTTAAGGAAATTGCAAACGAGATCAAAGTGCCTAAGGGTGCCGGCCTGATCGTGCGCACCGCCGGCGCGCAGCGCACCAAAGCCGAGATCAAGCGCGACTATGAATATCTGCAACGCCTGTGGGAACAGATCCGCGAACTGACGTTGAAATCCATTGCGCCTGCCAAGATCTATGAAGAGGGCGATTTGATCAAACGGTCGATCCGTGACCTCTATAACCGCGAGATCGACGAAGTGTTTGTCGAAGGCGAGCGCGGCTACCGGATCGCCAAGGACTTCATGAAGATGATCATGCCGTCCCATGCGAAAAACGTGAAGCTTTACACCGAAACCATGCCGCTGTTCGCACGCTATCAGGTGGAATCGTATCTGTCGGGCATGTTCAACCCCACGGTTCAACTGCCGTCGGGCGGCTATATCGTGATCGGCGTGACCGAAGCGCTGGTGGCGATCGACGTCAACTCGGGACGCGCCACCAAGGAAGGGTCGATTGAACAGACCGCCACAAAGACAAACCTTGAGGCTGCTGCCGAAGTTGCCCGCCAGTTGCGCCTGCGCGACCTTGCTGGTTTGATCGTCATCGACTTCATCGACATGGACGAGCGTCGCAATAACGCCGCCGTCGAAAAGATGATGAAGGACAAGCTGAAAACCGACCGTGCGCGCATTCAGGTAGGCCGTATTTCCGGCTTCGGTCTGATGGAAATGTCTCGCCAGCGTCTGCGCCCAGGCATGATCGAGGCAACGACCCAACCTTGTCATGTCTGCCACGGGACCGGCCTGATCCGGTCGGATGACAACCTTGCCCTGTCGATCCTGCGCGAGATCGAAGAAGAAGGCACACGCAAGCGGTCGCGCGAGGTGTTGATCACAGCCCCCGTCGGCATCGCCAACTTCTTGATGAACCAAAAGCGCGAACATATAGCCCATATCGAAGGCCGTTACGGCATGTCCGTGCGGGTTGAAGGCGACCCGACTTTGGTCAGCCCCGACTTCAAGATCGAAAAGTTCAAGACTGCAACGCGGGTTGTCGTGCCGGTTGAACATGTCGTGTCTGTCAATGCGTCCTTGATGGACGAGATT
>NZ_JBFEKM010000015.1:0-37289 GCF_041552635.1 Sulfitobacter sp. | reverse complement strand
TGCCCGACCAGTCGCAATCGCCAGAAAGCACGGCAGTGTTCACGGATGCCTATGCGGTGATCCCTGCATCGGTGCAGCGCGATATCGTTACCAGTTTTCTGCCCGGCTGGTCGAATACACGCGCTTGGGTTTTGGCCCGGCCCTTGACGGGGTTCGCCGAAACCTTTGCCCAATACGCCTTGGAACTGGCCCCCGGTGGCGGCAGCGCCACCCCTGAACCGGACATGGATGCCCAAGCGGTGTTGTTCGTGGCGCATGGCATGGCGCGTTTGACCATCGGGCGGGATGCCTATGATCTGGTGGCGGGGTCCTATGTTTACCTGCCGCCTGCTGCGGTTTGGACATTGTGGAATTCGGCTGACACGGCCTGTGGCATCCATTGGATCCGCAAGCGCTATGTCGCGGCGAAAGGTATCTCTATCCCTCCGGCGGTGGTGACCCACGAAGATGACGTGCCACATATGGCCATGCCAGACACAAACGGGGCATGGGCGACACAGCGCTTCATGGACCCGCTCGATTTACGCCATGACATGCATGTCAACATCGTCACATTCCAGCCCGGTGGGGTGATCCCCTTTGCGGAAACCCACGTGATGGAGCACGGCTTATACGTGCTCGAGGGCACCGCCGATTACCTGCTGAACCGCGACTGGGTGCCGGTGGGGCCGGGTGATTTCATGTGGCTGCGTGCGTTTTGTCCGCAGGCTTGTGTGGCGACGGGCAGCACGCCGTTTCGCTATCTGCTGTACAAGGATGTGAACCGCCACATGCCGCTGTCCTTATGACCCGTGATATCCAGATCGAACCGCTGACCCAAGCCGCCTTCGCCCCCTTTGGCGATATCCTTGATGCGTCTGGCAGCCCGGACAAGATGATCAACGCCGGGCTGTGTGGTCGCCATCATGACAAAGCGGTCCTTGATTTCGGTGACCAAGGGCGCGCGGGCATCAGTATTTTCAACGCGCAACCGCGCAGCCTGCCTTATGTGTTGGACTTGCTCGAACGGCATCCCGAAGGCTCTCAAGCGTTTTTGCCGATGACCGCCGAACCCTTCCTTGTGATCGTGGCCCCTGATGAAAACGGTGTGCCGGGACGCCCGCGTGCGTTTCTGACAGCGCGGCATCAAGGCGTGAATTTTCACCGCGGCGCATGGCACGGCGTGCTGACACCCTTGGCAGCACCGGGGCTTTTTGCGGTCGTTGACCGGATCGGGACTTCGGCGAACCTTGACGAACACACCCTTGATCCGCCTTATGTGATCAGAGCCTAAGGCCAAAAAAGGACCGCGTTGCTAAAAGTGCGGCCACATACCAACAAGGGACAATATCTATGACCAGCACTTCGATTGGGACGCCAGAACAGCTGCGCGACCCGAATTACACGCCTTCGCTAAGCCGGGCGATCCCTTTGGGCATTCAACACGTCCTTGCGATGTTCGTCTCGAACGTCACGCCTGCGATCATCGTTGCGGGCGCT
Source organism: Sulfitobacter sp. (assembly GCF_041552635.1). Lineage (GTDB taxonomy): Bacteria > Pseudomonadota > Alphaproteobacteria > Rhodobacterales > Rhodobacteraceae > Sulfitobacter. Next base: position 35,810 of record NZ_JBFEKM010000015.1, on the reverse strand, counting down.
GCGGGCTTTGGCTTCGGGTCGAACTCTCCTGATTTTCCTGAACTGCTGTATCTCATCCAGATGTCGATGCTGTTTGCTGGCGTCGCGACCCTGTTGCAGACGATCACCATTGGCCCCGTCGGCGCTGGGCTGCCTATCGTGCAAGGCACATCATTCGCCTTTATCCCCATCATGATCCCGCTGGTGGCCGGAAAAGGCGTCGACGGCCTTGCTGCCCTGTTCGGCGGTATTGTGATTGGCGGTATTTTCCACGCCTGCCTTGGCCTGTTCATCGGCAAAATCCGCTTTGCCTTACCACCACTGGTCACTGGCCTTGTGGTAACGATGATTGGTCTGGCACTGGTCAAGGTCGGCATCCAGTACGCTGCGGGCGGTGTCCCTGCGATTGGCACGCCTGAATACGGCAGCCTGTTGAACTGGTCTGCCGCCTTGGTCGTGATCTTCGTCACCCTAGGCGTCAAATTCTTCACCAAAGGCATGCTGTCCATCTCGGCCGTGCTGATCGGCCTGATCGTGGGGTATGTCTATGCGTTGGGCGTCGGTATGCTGACCATCGACGCAATTGCCGGCTCCTGGAGCCGCTCTGCCGCCTTTGCCCTGCCAAACCCGTTCAAATACGGTTTTGAATTCTCGGCAGCGGCAATCATCGGCTTTTGTCTGATGGCGTTCATCTCGGCAATCGAAACCGTGGGCGACGTATCCGGCATCACCAAAGGCGGCGCAGGCCGCGAGGCAACGGATACCGAAATCCAGGGCGCAACCTACGCCGACGGTGTCGGCACAGCAATCGCTGGCATCTTTGGCGGTTTGCCCAACACATCCTTCAGCCAAAACGTCGGCCTGATCGCAATGACAGGAGTCATGAGCCGCCACGTCGTGACCATCGGTGCCATCTTCCTGATCATTTGTGGCCTCGTCCCCAAAGTCGGCGGCATCATCCGCACGATCCCGATCGAAGTGCTGGGCGGCGGTGTCATCGTCATGTTCGGCATGGTGGTGGCTGCTGGTATGTCGATGCTGTCCGATGTGGATTGGAACCGCCGCAACATGGTAATCTTCGCAATCTCGATCTCAGTCGGCCTCGGGCTCCAGCTAGAGCCGGGTGCGGTGCAACATCTCCCTGCAACGCTGAAAATCCTGATGACCAGCGGCCTGCTTCCCGCAGCCCTGATTGCAATTGTCCTCAACCTTCTGTTGCCGCAAGAACTGGCCGAGGAATCCACCGAAGAAGTCTCGGGCGGTATGTCCGGCACCTCCAAAGGTAGCCTGCCGCACAAATAAACCCCTGCCAGAGAGGCCCCGTTTCTCTGGCTCTTAAATATCCCCGCCGGAGGCACCCGCGCTAAAAACAAAGCGTGCCCCCGGCGGCCCTTTTCCAACCGCCAAACCAAGGATTCCTACATGTACGATATGATCGCCATGGGCGCGTGGATCGAATTTGCCGTCCGCTGGGTGCATGTCATCACAGCCATCGCATGGATCGGGTCTTCGTTCTATTTCATCGCGCTTGATCTGGGCCTGCACCGTGACCGCAACCTGAAATCCGGTGCCGATGGCGAAGAATGGCAGGTCCACGGTGGCGGGTTCTACCATGTTCAGAAATACCTCGTCGCCCCGGCGCAGATGCCCGATGATCTGGTCTGGTTCAAATGGGAAAGCTATTCGACGTGGCTGTCCGGTTTCGCCATGCTCATCCTGGTTTATTACCTTGGTGCCGAATTTTATCTCGTTGACCCCTCCGTCGCCGATCTGGCGATCTGGCAGGCGATTGCAATATCCATCCTGTCGCTGGCCTTTGGCTGGATTGCGTACGACCTGATCTGCAAAAGCAAATTTGGCGATGACAACACGCGGCTGATGATCGGGCTCTATGTGATCCTTGTCGGGATGGCATATTTCTACACTTCGGTCTTTTCAGGCCGCGCGGCGATGTTGCACCTTGGTGCCTTCACCGCGACGATCATGTCGGCCAATGTGTTTTTCATAATCATGCCGAACCAACGCATCGTCGTGGCCGACCTCAAGGCCGGGCGGACGCCGGACGCGAAATACGGCAAGATCGCCAAGCAACGCAGCACCCACAACAACTATCTCACCCTGCCGGTGATTTTCCTGATGTTGTCCAATCACTATCCGCTGGCCTTTGCGTCCGAAATGAACTGGCTGATTGCGGCGCTGGTGTTTTTGATGGGCGTGACGATCCGGCACTATTTCAACAGTCTGCATTCAAGGTCGGGCAACCCGACGTGGACATGGCTGGCCACGGCGCTTTTGTTTATCACGATCATCTGGCTGTCGACCGCCCCTATGTTCCGTGTCGTGGAACCCGAAGAGGCAACCGGCTCGTCGCTGCGCTTCGCCCAAGCTGACGGATTTGATCAGGTCCACGACATCGTGCTTGGCCGGTGCAGCATGTGCCATGCGGCTGAACCCGCTTGGGATGGCCTGCTTTGGGCCCCCAAAGGGGTGCGGCTCGAGACCGAACACCAGATCGCCAAAGCGGCAAAACAGATCTATCTGCAAGCCGGCGTGACCCACGCCATGCCCCCTGCGAACCTTAGCTATATGCGGGCCGATGAACGCGCACAGATCGTAGCATGGTACCAAGCGGCATTGCGCCGGTAGGGGATCGTAGGGTCGGTTTTAACCCACGCCTCTTGCCATTGCAGCTTTCAGAATCGCGCGGGCATATGCTAGCTCTAGCGCTATGGCACATCCAAACCCCAATATACGCGACCTAGCGCCGGTTATCCGCCAGCTTGATGAATCCGCAATCAACCGCATCGCAGCGGGCGAGGTCGTGGAACGCCCGGCCTCTGCCGTCAAGGAACTGGTGGAAAACGCCATCGACGCAGGCGCGCGCCAGATTACCGTGGAATATGCGGACGGCGGAAAGACTCTGATCCGCGTGACAGATGATGGCTGCGGCATTCCGGCGGCCGATCTGCCCTTGGCCCTGTCCCGCCATGCGACGTCGAAAATCGACGGTTCCGACCTGCTGAACATCCACACCTTCGGCTTTCGCGGAGAAGCCTTGCCGTCCCTTGGTGCTGTAGGCCGCTTGACAATCACCAGCCGCGTTGCGGGGCAGGAAGGGGCCGAGATCACCGTGAATGGTGGCCAAACCGGCCCCGTGCGCCCCGCCGCGCTCAACGGTGGCACGGTCGTAACCCTGCGCGACCTTTTCTTTGCCACGCCCGCGCGCCTGAAGTTTCTGCGCACCGACCGCGCCGAAGCGCAGGCGATTGCGGATATCATCAAACGTCTGGCTATGGCCGAACCCTTTGTGCGTTTTACCCTGCGCGATGTCTCGGGTGACGGTCCGGGTCGCGAGGTTTTCCGCGCCGAGGCTGAACAGGGCGATATGTTCGCCGCGTTGCATGGGCGTTTGGCACAGGTCTTGGGGCGCGAGTTTGCAGATAATTCCCTGCCCATTGACGCGACGCGCGAAGGGCTGCACCTGACGGGGTTTGCCGCATTGCCCACCTATTCGCGGGGAACGGCTGTGGCGCAGTATCTGTTCGTCAATGGCCGTCCTGTGCGCGACAAGCTGTTGGTGGGCGCGCTGCGGGGCGCTTACTTTGACCTCCTTAGCCGCGACCGCCATCCGGCGGCTGCTCTCTTCCTCGATTGCGACCCCACGTTGGTTGACGTCAACGTTCACCCCGCAAAATCCGAGGTGCGGTTTCGCGATCCCGGCCTTGCGCGTGGGTTGATCGTGTCAGGCCTGCGCCATGCGCTGGCGGATGCGGGGCACCGTGCCTCGACCACTGTGGCCGACGCCACCCTTGGGGCGATGCGACCCGAACAAACTGGCGCACGGGTCTATCAGATGGACCGCCCTTCGCTGGGTGCACGCACGGCGGCCTATCAGGCACAGGCACCGGGCTTTGCCGAAACCGCTGGCATGTGGGGCAGGGTCGAAACACCCGCCGAACATGTGACCGAAGAACCGCAAGAGACCCCGGATTATCCGCTGGGCACAGCACGCGGGCAGGTGCACGAGAATTATATCATCGCGCAGACCGCCACGGGCATGGTCATCGTCGACCAGCACGCCGCCCATGAACGGCTGGTCTATGAAAAGCTCAAGCGCCAGATGGCGGAAAATGGCGTCGCAGCGCAGGCGCTGCTGATCCCGGAGATCGTGGATTTATCCGCGTCCGATTGCGCGCGTCTGCTGGATGTGGCGGAGGAACTGACAAAGCTGGGACTGACGATCGAACCCTTTGGCGGCAGTGCCATCGCCGTGCGTGAAACGCCTGCGATCTTGGGGACTGTGGATGCCAAGGCTATGATATTGGATATCCTCGATGAACTAGCAGATCAGAATGAAAGCAACACGGTCCAGGCGCGGATCGAGGCGATCCTGAGCCGCGTTGCCTGTCACGGATCAATCCGGTCTGGCCGCTGGATGCGCGGCGAGGAAATGAACGCCCTGCTGCGCGAGATGGAAGCAACGCCTCATTCCGGCCAATGCAACCACGGCCGCCCCACCTATGTGGAGCTGAAGCTGAGCGATATTGAACGGCTGTTCGGGCGCACATGATCCAGATCGGCGGGCAAAGCTATGCGTTGGATGATCCGCGCGTCTTGATGGTGCTTGGCGCTGCGGCGCTGGTGCTGCTCGTTCTGATCCTTCTGATCATGGCCGTGCGTGCGGGGGCGCGGTCGGCGCGGATGGTCGAACCCTTGGCGCGTCAGATGCAGGTCATGGGTGGCCATGTGCAGCAGCTTGGCATGGGGCAGGAACAGCTGCGCGGCGGTCTGCAAACGGTGTCGGACACGCAAGCCAACGCGCAAACCCAGATGATCCAAAGCATCGAGGCGCGGATGGCCCATGTGCAACAGCAGATGCAGGATAGGCTCGCGGATAACGCCGCACGCACCGCCCGCAATCTGGCCGAGATGCAGGAACGGATGGCGACGACCTTGCACGGATCGTCAAAACAAACGACCACCAGCCTGACCCAGCTTCAGGAACGGCTGGCGGCGATCGACAAGGCGCAGGACAATATCACCAAGCTTTCGGGCGATGTGCTGTCCTTGCAAGACATTCTGAGCAACAAGCAGACGCGCGGGGCATTCGGGGAAATCCAGCTGAATGACATCGTGTCCAAGGCCCTGCCGCGCGACAGCTATACGATGCAGGCGACCCTATCGACGGGCAAACGCGCTGATTGCCTGATCCATCTGCCAAATCCGCCCGGCCCCATCGTGATTGACAGCAAATTCCCCCTTGAGGCCTATGAAGCGCTGCGCCGCGCCAAAACCGACCACGAGGTCAAAGATGCAGCCCGCGCCATGCGTGTCGCCGTCAAGGCGCATATCAGCGCGATCAGCAGCAAATATATCATCGAAGGCGAAACCGCAGATGGGGCTTTGATGTTTCTGCCGTCCGAGGCAGTCTATGCCGAACTGCACGCCAATTTTCCCGAACTGGTCCGTGAAGGTTTCGCCGCGCGGGTCTGGATCGTGTCGCCGACCACCTGCATGGCGACGCTGAACACAATGCGCGCGATCCTGAAAGACGCCCGGATGCGCGAACAGGCCGGTGATATCCGCAAAACACTGAAAATGTTGCACCGCGATGTAGAAATCGTGGTGGAACGTGTGGGCAAGCTGAACACCCATTTTGGGCAGGCGCGCGCCGATCTGGAAGGGCTGGGCACCGCCGCCGAAAGGGCAGGCAAACGCGCGGCACGGCTGGACAATTTTGACTTCGAAGATCTGGCTGAACCCGACAACACCGTCGTACCCCTGACCAAGCCAAGTACAGATCGTGGGCGCGATGGTAGGCCAAAGTGACGCAGTCGGTCACAGTTTGATTTAAATGTCGTGCAACTCATTTACTTCTTGGCACGTGTCTCTGTCGTATTACATGCACGATACCTAACATACTGGACATCGACCCCCTATGCCGTTTGAAGCCATCGACCCGCCCCTGCCCGACACCGCGACAGGTCCTCGAAGAATTGCTGTGATTGGCGGCGGAATCTCGGGGATGGGGGCCGCACATATGCTGGCTGACGACCACCGCGTCACGATTTTTGAAACCGAAGCACGGTTGGGCGGGCATGCGCGCACAAAGATCGCAGGCAAGAATGGCGATCAGCCTGTGGATACAGGTTTTATTGTGTTCAACTATGCCAATTATCCGCACCTTGCCGCCCTGTTCCAAGAACTGGACGTGCCGGTCGTCAAATCCAACATGAGCTTTGGGGCGTCGATTGACGGGGGGCGGTTGGAATATGCGCTGATGACGATGGATTCGATCTTTGCGCAGCGGCGCAATCTGGCGAACCCGAAATTCCTGCGCATGCTCAGTGATATCCTGCGCTTTAACAACACGGCCACCAAAATCGCCCAAGACCGGTCGCTGACCATCGAAGGGTTTCTCGATAAACTTGGCGCGGGCGACTATTTCCGCAACTATTACCTGACGCCGTTGTCAGGCGCGATCTGGTCGACCCCGGTGGACAAGATACTGGATTTTCCTGCCTATTCGATGATCGATTTTTTCGAGAACCACGCATTGCTGAGCCACACAGGGCAGCACCAATGGTACACGGTTGAGGGGGGATCAATCGAATATGTCAGAAGGCTTGAGGCATCTTTGATTGCCAAGCGCGCTGATATTCGGCTGAACGCCGCAGTTCAATCCGTGCGGCGCACGGGGGTGGGCGTAGAAGTGAAAACGCATGGCTCCGATTGGGAGGCCTTTGACGAGGTGATCTTTGCCACCCACTCTGACGATACGTTGGGGATGCTGTCCGACCCAAGCGCGCAAGAATCAGCGGCCTTGGGGGCCATTCACTACCAGCCCAACAATATCGTTTTGCATGCGGATGCGTCGATCATGCCCAAGCGACGCAAGACGTGGGCATCTTGGGTCTATGCCGAAGAAAAAGACCAGAAGTCAGAGCGGATCGACCTGACATACTGGATGAATTCGCTGCAACCCATCCCGATGGATGATCCGCATTTCGTCACGCTCAACACCGCACGCACCATCCGCGAGGATCTGATTTATGATCAGGTCACCCTGCGGCATCCGGTATATGATCGCGGGGCATTGGCCGCCCAAGAACAAGTCCGCGGCTTTAACGGGACCAACAACACATGGTTTTGCGGTGCCTGGATGCGACATGGGTTCCACGAAGACGGGCTATCCAGCGCCGTTGATGTGGTGCGCGGGATCAGAGGCGCTGCAGAGGTCGCTTTGGCCGCAGAATGACCGCAACCGTCGATCATATCGCGGGGGTCACCTATCACGGGCGCAAAGGGGCGGTCGACAATACCTTCCGCTATTCGGTGGATTACATCATTCTGGATGCAGAAGCGGCCCCTGACACGCCGACCTTGTTTGCGCGCAATCGTCGTGGGCTGACATCGTTGCAAGACAGTGATCATGGCGGTCCCAAGGGGGCCGGTCGCGGTGCCGCTTGGGTGCGCGACGTGCTGGCACAGCATCAGATCACCGGTGTGGCCACCATCGAAATCATGGCACAACCTCGCGTTTTGGGGCATGTTTTTAACCCGGTCAGCTTTTGGCTGTGTCGCCGAACTGATGGCGCGCTGATCACGGTGATTGCCGAGGTGTCCAACACCTTTGGAGACCGCCACAGCTATCTGTGCCACCACGCGGACCTGCGCGAGATAAAGCCGGACGACCATTTGAACGCGACCAAGATTTTTCACGTCTCGCCCTTTCAGCCAGTCGAAGGGTCGTACCGTTTCCGCTTTGATATCCGGCCCGACCGTGTCGGTATCTGGATTGACTATACCCAGACCGATGGCGGTTTGATCGCCACATTGACGGGTAAACGTAGGCCGTTGACGAATGCAGGTATCTTGCGGTCCATGCTGCGCCGCCCCTTTGGTGCACGCCGCGTGCTTGCGCTGATCCATTGGCAAGCGCTCAAGCTTTGGTGGAAGGGCGGCGGTTACAAGCCGAGACCCGATCCGCCCGACAACGAAATTTCGCGCGGATGAAACCTGTGTCGCAGCATCTTTCGGCCTATGCGCTTTTCGCGGCTCTTTTGGCCGCTGCTGGTCTGCCGATCTATATCCATGCGCCAAAGTTTTTCGTGGATGAATACGGCGTATCTCTCGCCTCTTTGGGGGCTGTTTTGTTTGCGCTGCGCCTGTTGGATGTGGTTCAGGACCCTTTGTTCGGTAAGCTGTCCGAAAAGCTGCGCGACCAGCGCGGCATAGCGGTGGGGATCGCCTGCGCCGTGATGGCAGCATCAATGATTGCGCTGTTTGCCGTGCCGCCACTGCTACCGCCACTTTGGTGGTTTGCAATCACGTTGACCGGGGTGTTTTCGGCGTTCAGTTTTCTGACCATCAGCTTTTACGCCCAAGGCGTGGCCAAGGCCGATACCCTGAACACGACCTTGCCCACCACCTTGCACAGTGCCGGGCATTTGTCGCTGGCACGCTGGCGCGAGACGGGGGCGTTGCTTGGGGTGTGTGTTGCCTCGGTTGTGCCTGTGGCATTTGGTGCTGTGATGGACGCGCCCTTTACCGGTTTTGCCATCGGTTTTGGTGTGCTGGCGCTGGCATCGGTCTTTGCGATGCGCGGTGAATGGCGCAGCGTAGGGGTGCCGTCGTCGACGGGGTTTGGCACCGTGCTGCGCGATCCCGTAGCGCGCCGACTGCTGCTGGTTGCTCTGCTTAATGCGGCCCCCGTTGCCGTTACCTCGACGTTGTTTTTATTTTATGTCCAAAGCGCATTGCAGGCCCCGGGATGGGAAGGGCCGTTGCTGTTGGTTTTCTTTCTGTCTGCCGCCGCTGCCGCGCCATTCTGGGGGCTGCTTGCCGAACGCTTTGGCCCCAAGTTGGTGCTGGTGGGGGCCATGGGACTGGCCATTGTTGCCTTTGCAGGTGCGCTTGCGTTGGGGCCAGGTGATATCTGGCCCTTCGCCCTTGTTTGCATCTGCTCGGGTGCGGCTTTGGGGGCGGATCTGACGCTGCTGCCCGCCATGTTCGCCGCACGCATGGCCAAAGTTGCGCCATCCGCCGCCGAAGGGTTCGGACTGTGGTCACTTGTATCAAAATTCACGCTTGCTTTCGCGGCGGTCACGCTACTTCCAATACTACAAGCTGTTGGCTACGACAGTGCTGCTTTGGTGAACCCACCCAAAGCGTTATCAACATTGATTTGGCTCTATGCAGGGGTGCCCTGCGTGCTCAAGGGCGCTGCAGTTGCGTTGCTTGTTGGGACAAATCTGCAAGAGGACGGTCACTGAAAATGGATGTTATCTATTTGCTTGTCGGCGCTGGCGTGGTCCTGCTGGGTGTTTTCATGCGCTGCAAGCTCTGGGCATTCTCAGGACAAAAAGCTGCTGATTATGCCGATGATTTGGTTGTGCTGGACATGAAGAAGCACCTGAACGGAGAGATGATCTGCGAAGGCGTCATCTTTGGGCCTACGGGTCGTGTGACCAGTAGCTTCGTCGCAGATTTCAATGTGGTCTGGGATGGTGACACCGCCCAGATTAGTGAGCATTTCGTGTATCACGATCGCGCGACACAAGACCGCTTTTGGACGATCAAGCTGGGTGCTGGTGGGCGATTTACTGCGACAGCGCCTGATGTGCCCGGGGTCGGCCAAGGGCAGCAGTCCGGATCTGCGATACAAATGCGGTATCCGATTAAATTACCTGATGATCTTGGGGGACATGTCTTGCAAACCATCGACTGGATTTACCTTACCCCCGAAGGAACAATGATCAATCGAAGCCAATTCCGCAAATTTGGCATTAAGGTCGCAGAGTTGGTCGCGACGATCCGAACAAAGGAAAAATGATGAACGAAGATTGGCAAGGAAAACGATATTGGTTGGTCGGGGCAAGCGCTGGATTGGGCGCGGCGCTTGCGCATAAAATCAGCAGTGCCGGAGCCGAGGTGATCGTATCGGCGCGGTCCGAAGGCAAGCTGGCCGAGTTGGTTGACGCACTTCCGGGCAAGGCCAGCTATCAGGCAATGGACGTGCAAGATATCGACAGCATACGCGCCGCAGTTACTGCCGTAGGCGATGTGGACGGTATCGTATATCTAGCCGGAGCCTATTGGCCCTTTGGGGCGAAAGCCTGGGAAGCGGATCACGCCACAGCAATGATTGATGTCAATCTGACCGGCCTTGTCCGGGTACTTGGCGAGGTGGTGCCGGGCATGGTTGCAAAAGACGCAGGCCATATCGTGATCACCTCAAGCTTGACGGCCTTTCGCGGGTTGCCCCGATCCATCGGGTACACGGCCTCGAAGGCCGGTACGATGTCGCTGGCTGAATGTATGTATGCCGACCTGCGCAAGACGGGCGTCAAGGTGCAGGTCATTAACCCCGGGTTCATCAAAACCCAACTGACCGAAAAGAACGACTTCAAGATGCCTTTCCTGATGGAGCCCGAAGCTGCTGCTCAAGAAGTATTCGAGCACATGAATAGTGACCGTTTCAAAAAGAGCTTTCCGTTCGCATTCTCGATGCTTTTCCGCATCGCTCAATTCTTGCCGGATTCCTTGTATTATCGCATTTTCGGCTAAGATTGCACTGACCCAAAACGAACCCAAACGCGTCGTCTTGCGACGACACTCCTTTCTTGATGGGATATTTAAGAGCCAGAGAAACGGGTCAAACCGTGGCTTGATGTTTGTCAAACAATGCTTTTGCTCGCAGCCAGACAGGTCCGTCCAGATGAGAGAGGCTGCTGAGAGTATTCAGAAGCTGCGCGGCGTAGTCTTCGGAACTTTCAAGTGGCAGCATCGACGGTAGGTTGTCGATTGCCGTTACATCAAGCGGTGGGGCGTCGCTGACCCGAAGCGCAGGGTTTTCCCAAGTGGTTGCGCGGTCGTAGACAGGGACCGGATTGAAATCGCTATCGGGGTCACATGCAATGTCACCAATCACGCGCAGGCTGCGCGGTAGGGTTGCTGCATTTTTCGGGACGAAAATAGGGGTCTGGGGCCCCGCGAGAATGCAGTTGAAAAACAGTGCATGGTTCAGGATTTCAGGGAATGGGCCGCCATGCGCCGTTTGCGCCATGTCCCAGCCGGTGACTGAAATATCCAGCCGCTTGCACAGATCTGATGCGCCCGTGCCGACGCGGCCAAGTGCGCCGATCACCAAGGCATCTGGCCGCTTGGTATCCAGTTCATTCAATTCGGATTGGAGTTCTGCTGTTAGAGCATCCGCGTTTTCATAGGGGGAAATTGGTGCTGTTTGTGTTCCCTTGATTTGGGCGATCCAGCATTTTACGGCGACGGCGGCACCTGCGAAACCGGCCCAATAGCCGAAGGCGGCGACGCGGCGGCCCGTATCATCGGTGAGGTATTCAAGGTCGTACAATGTGCCTTTGCCAGCCTTGAAGCGCTTCAGGAGGGTCTGGCCGGCAGACTGGCCTTTGTAGGCGTGACCGAACATGATGTGGCGGTGCCTTAGGTCGGTGCCATCATCGGGGAGCTCTTTCAGGCCGAAGATAATCGCATCATCGGGCGCATCGGGCCAACTGTTCTGCGGTGCGATGGTACAGCCGGCTTTTGCGTAATCATCGATAGGAATGACACGCGTGTCCGAGGTCTCGACCGTGACGCGAAAGCCTTGGGCCAACAGGGTCGCGGCACCCGAAGGGGTCAGGCCGACGCGGGTTTCATTGTCGCGCTGTTCGGCGCGAACCCAAAGGTGGGGCGCGGTCATAGCATGGCCTTTTGGTAGATGGTCTGGACGCTGGGCCGCGTTTGCATTTGGCTCATGAATTTCTCGATTTTGGGATAGAGCGCGACATCAACCCCATCGCCGGACAGCCAATTGCAGACGACATAAAGATAGGGATCGGCAATGCTGAAGGTATCCCCCAGCACATAGTCGCCGCGCAAGATGTGCGTATCGACATAGGCGGCACAGGCCGCCATGGTTTCGGGGACCATTGCGGTCATATCGTCAAAGCTGGATTGCTGGGTCGCCCAGCGGGATCCGCGCATTTTATGCGCATGCGCGATATGCATGGCCGAAGCCAGGTAATACATTGTGCTCCGCATATGGGCCGCGTTCTGGGGGTCGGTTGGGACAAGGTTTGCGGTTGGTGCGATGGCGGCGATGTAGTCCAGCAAGGCACCTGTTTCGGTCAGCACTGTACCATCTTCAAGTGCAAGCGCTGGCACGCGACCTTTGGGGTTGACTGCCAGATAGTCTGGTTTGGTTTGGTCGGCCGTTTTGAAATCCATTTGAACGGCATCATAGGGAAGCCCGGCTTCTTCCAAGGCGATGGCCACGGCGATCGAGATGGTGCCTTTGACCCAGTAGAGTTTCAGCATGATGTGGCCTTTCAGATATGGGTTTGCGCAGTGCGGCGTTCTGGCGTGTCAAGGTGGGGCACTGCATTGAAAAGGACGGGCGACCAGTGACCGCCGATGGGAAACAGCCGGTGCATCGAGGTGTTCATGATTGCCAGCGCCATGCGTGCCATGGCAGGCACGCCAAGCCCCATGGCCTGCGCCATCGCCATTGAAATCAGCCCGCCCGATGTGACCACAAGGGCGGGGCCTTGGCCGGCCGAGATTTCCTCGAGGACGGATTGGATGCGGGATTCAAAACTGGCGTAGCTTTCGGGTGGGTTATCAAGCTTGTCGCTTTTCCATGTCTCGAACACCAGCGGCAGGTGGGCGCTGAACCCGTGTTGGTCGTCTGGAAAAGGGACGCCGTGTTGTTGCTCAAGCAGGGTTGCTAGGGTGAAGTATTCCAGTTCGTTCAAGCGGGCGTCGCGGATGGGTTCCAGCCCAGTGCTCATGCCGTCAGCGGTTTCGATATGTCGGCGCAGGGTGCCGGTATAAAGCCGTGTGTGGTGGGTTTCCGAATGGCGCAGGTGGTCGCCCAGCCATGCTGCCTGTTGGTGGCCAAGCGGGCTGAGCATGTCATAGCTGGCTTCGTCCGTGGCACTTGAGTTGGCTTGGCCGTGGCGGATCAGGGTAATGTGGGACATGGGTGCGCCTTTTACTGTTGGGCCTTTGATAGGCAAGGGCTGCACGGGTTGGAAGAGCAGGAGCCTTCGGCGAGGATATTTTTTAGCCAGAGAAGCGAAGGGGCGCGTATCGGAAACAGCCGTGGCGCAAAATCGGGGTGGTGTGTCGGGATTGTGACTGCCGGTGATGGACGTTGCGCATTATGGTGCGGAAACCCGTTGCGAGGAGGATCCCCCATGGCTGAGACAATTTCATTTACGCTGGATGGCGAAAAGGTCGAGGCCGAGGCCGGGATGACCATTTGGGAGGTCGCAAACGGGCGCGGCCTGAAGATCCCGCATCTGTGTTATACGCCAGCACCGGGGTACCGTCCCGATGGCAATTGCCGCGCTTGTATGGTCGAGATTGAGGGCGAGCGGGTTTTGGCGGCGTCCTGTTTGCGTGAGCCTGCTGAAGGCATGGTTGTGACCACCAACAATGCCCGTGCCGAGAATGCGCGCAAGATGGTGATGGAGCTGCTTGTCACGGACCAGCCGCCCCAAGACGTAGCCCATGATAAGTCGAGCCACCTTTGGGATATGGCCGCGATGGAAGGCGTAGACGCCAGCCGGTTTCCGAAGCTGGAAGAGGGCCGCATTCCGCTGCTGGATGACAGCCATGTGGCAATGCGGGTCAATCTGGATGCCTGCATTCAGTGCAATCTGTGTGTGCGTGCGTGCCGCGAGGTGCAGGTAAACGATGTGATCGGCATGTCCGGGCGCGGGCAAGACAGCTATCCCACATTTGATATGGCAGATCCGATGGGTGCGTCGTCTTGTGTCGCGTGCGGCGAATGCGTGCAGGCCTGTCCGACGGGTGCCTTGATGGAGGCGACTGTCGTGGACGCGGATCAGGTTGGCGACCGCGCGGATTTCGACAGTGAGGTGGACAGCATTTGCCCGTTCTGCGGTGTGGGTTGTCAGGTGTCGCTGAAGGTCAAGGACGGCAAAATCAAATATGTTGAAGGCATCAATGGCCCTGCGAACGAGGGGCGTTTGTGTGTGAAGGGGCGGTTTGGGTTTGACTACATCCACCATCCGCACCGTTTGACCAAACCGCTGATCCGGCGTGACGATGCACCGGCCAAAGGGTTGAATGTCGATCCCGGCAATTGGCACACGCATTTCCGCGAAGCGTCATGGGACGAGGCGCTGGATTTCGCGGCCAATGGTATGAAAAAGGTCGGCGGGCGCGGGGTGGCCGGTTTTGGGTCTGCCAAGTGCACCAACGAGGAAGCCTATCTGTTTCAAAAGATCATTCGTCAGGGCTTTGGCCATAACAACGTCGATCACTGCACGCGGCTGTGCCATGCGTCATCCGTGGCAGCGTTGATGGAGAATGTCGGGTCAGGTGCCGTGACCGCGACCTTTAACCAGATCGAAAACGCGGATGTGGCGATTGTGATCGGTGCGAACCCCACGGAAAACCACCCTGTCGCGGCGACCTACTTCAAGCAGTTCGCCAAGCGTGGCGGCAAGCTGATCGTGATGGACCCGCGCGGTCAGGCGCTCAAGCGGCATGCGTCGCATATGCTGCAATTCCGGCCCGGTACGGATGTGTCGATGCTGAATGCGATCATGCATGTGATCGTCGAAGAAAAGCTGTACGATCAGCAGTATATCGAAGCCTATACCGAAAATTGGGAAATCGAGAAGGCGCATCTTAAGACGTTTACGCCCGAAAAGATGGCCAAGATTTGCGGTATTGATGCCGAAACCCTGCGTGATGTGGCGCGGACTTTCGCCGGTGCCAATGCTGCCATGATCTTCTGGGGCATGGGCGTGTCGCAGCATATTCACGGCACTGATAACGCACGCTGTCTGATTTCGCTTGCGCTGATGACGGGCCAGATCGGGCGTCCCGGCGCGGGGCTGCATCCGCTGCGCGGGCAGAACAACGTGCAAGGGGCGTCTGATGCGGGATTGGTCCCGATGTTCTTGCCAGACTATCAACCGGTTTCCGATGACGGTGTGCGGTCTGCGTTTACCGAGGTGTGGAAAAGCGAGGATTTCAGCAACAAGAAGGGTCTGACGGTGATCGAGATCATGGATGCGGTTCATGATGGCGACATTCGAAGCATGTATGTGCTGGGTGAAAACCCCGCGATGTCAGACCCCGATGTGGAACACGCCCGCGATGCACTGGCCAAGCTGGAGCATCTGGTGGTGCAGGATATTTTCCTGACGGAAACGGCAAATTTTGCGGACGTGATTTTGCCTGCCTCCGCCTTTGCCGAAAAGGCAGGTACCGTGACGAATACCAACCGGCAGGTGCAGATGGGGCGTCCAGCGGTGACGCCGCCCGGCGACGCGAAAGAAGATTGGTGGATCGAAGTTGAACTGGCCAAACGGCTGGGTCTGGGATGGACCTATACGCACCCAAGCGAAGTCTTCGCTGAAATGAAGTTGAACATGTCGTCGCTGAACAACATCACTTGGGACCGGCTGGCGAGTGAGGGCGCGGTGACCTATCCGTCAACCAGCCCGACCGACCCGGGACAGGCGATCGTGTTTGGCGATGGATTCCCCCGTCAGGACGGGCGTGCACGGTTTACACCAGCCAGTATCATCGCACCCGATGATGCACCCGACGAGGATTATCCGATGATCCTGACCACGGGGCGACAGTTGGAGCATTGGCATACCGGTTCCATGACGCGGCGGTCTGCCGTGTTGGACGGGCTTGAACCCGAGGCGAACTGTTCCCTGCATCCGTCAACGCTGCGCAAGCTGGGGGTGACCCCTGGCGAACATGTGCGGCTGTCGACCAAACGCGGTACGATTGAGATTATGGCCCGAGAAGACCGGGCCGTATCGCCTGACATGGTTTTCCTGCCCTTTGCCTATGTTGAGGCGGCAGCGAATATCCTGACGAACCCGGCGGTTGATCCCTATGGCAAGATTCCTGAATTCAAGTTTTCAGCTGTTAAGGTTGAAGCGGTGAAGGGGGCTGTCGCAGCGGAGTAAACCCTGCTGCGGGCCATATTGGTGGCGGCTGAAGCGTGCCTGTGTTTTCTTCGGTACACTGATCACAGACCTGAATGAAATATTCGGGTCTTGCATCCCTCTTGCTTCACCGTTTTGTTGGCGGTGAACTGTATGGGCTAGGATCTTAAATTTTAGGGGATGAGGGACGCTGTCCCTCAAACTCCCTGGGATATTTATGAGCCAGAGAAGATGGGATGTAGTATGCGTATTGATGCGGACAGGTTTCTAGGGGATTTGCATAGCTTGCGGGGCTTTGGCGCTGCGGGCGTCGGAAAGGGCGTTGTGCGCCCGGCCTATTCTGACGCTGATCTTGCGGCGCGGCGTTGGCTTGCGCAGCAGATGCAAGACGCGGGTTTGCGCGTTGAAGTGGATGCGATGGGCAACCTGTTCGGCTTGGCCGATGGGCAGTCATTGCTGCTGGGGTCGCATTCGGACAGCCAGCCCGAGGGCGGTTGGCTGGATGGCGCTTTGGGTGTCATTGCAGCACTTGAGGTTGCGCGGGCAGCGCAAGAGGCGGGCGGGCCTGCGGTGTCGGTTGTGTCTTTTCAGGACGAGGAGGGACGGTTTGGCGTAACCACGGGCAGTGCCGTTTGGTCCGGGCAATTGTCGCAAGCGGATGCTGATCTGTTGGTTGATCACGCAGGCGTCAGTTTGGGCGACGCCCGGCATGCGGTTGCAGAAATGGTGACGGGCCCGGTGTCGCCAAGCCAGTTCACGGGCTTTGTCGAACTGCACATCGAGCAAGGCCCTACGTTGGACAGCAGTGTCGAAAAAATTGGTGTTGTCACTGATATCGTTGGCATTCGCGATATGAAAGTCACCTTTGAGGGTCAGCAAAACCACGCAGGCACCACGCCGATGCACCTGCGACGCGACGCGTTTCAGGCGGTGTCGGCATTTAATACGCTGTTGAATGACCGGCTGCGCAATGTGGTGACGCCGCAGACGGTCTGGACCATCGGGCATCTGTCGCTGCATCCGAATGCGTCCTCGATTGTGCCCGGGCGGGCGGTGTTTTCAATGCAGTGGCGCGATGCGGACGCGGATCGGTTGGCGCGGATTGAGGAGATCATTCGCACCTCAGCCTCGGAGATTGCACAGGCGCAGGGGATGGCCCTGAGCTATGGGCCTTTGCTGGGACTTGAGCCGGTTTCGATGGATCAGCGGTTGCGGGCTGCCCTTGAGGCGGGGGCCGAAACCGTGGCGCCAGGCAAGTGGCGCAAAATGCCGTCGGGCGCGCTGCATGATGCGACAAACGTGTCCCGGCTGATGCCTGTAGCGATGTTGTTCGTGCCGTCGATTGGCGGGCTAAGTCACACCTTCGAGGAAGACACGGACGAAGATGATCTGGTCGCGGGCGTGCAGGTGCTGGCGCAGGCGGTCGCACAGTTGGGATCAAAAACGTAGATACCCGCGCCGTTCAGCCCGGTTGCGGTGCCTGTCCGCGACACGCGATGCATCGCGCAGGTTGGCAAAGCTTTGCACGACGGCCTTGGGGCGGCCACCAGCGACGCCCCACTCGCGCAGCACGGATACTTCGCTGAACAGGTTCATCGCGATTTCGACGCGGTAAAACAACCGCCCTTGCGCGCGTCCCGTACGGTAGAGGAGGCATTCAATCATGCGATGAATCTAGCGCCGGAGGGCCCGAGGACGCAACGGGAAACCGTGTCTGCCTAAGTGTTTTTTGTGGTGACAGTCTTAGAATTGCATGAAAGCGTAGGGCCTGAGAAAAAGGAAAGTACCTATGATAGATACCCCCGACCTATTGCGCAGTGAACACCCCGGCGGTGTCGTGTGCCTGACGCTGAACCACGCGCCGGTGAATGCGCTTTCTGCCACCGGTTTGATGCAGTTTGCGCAGGCGATCAAAGCGCTTGAGGCGGATCCATCAGTGCGTGCCATTGTGATCGCATCGCCGTTCAAAGTGTTTTCGGCCGGGCTGAACCTGAAAGAAGCGCAAGGGTTTGATCTGTCGGACCAGCACGCAATCGTGACCGGACTGAACGAGGGGTTTCTGGCCTTGTTCGCCTGCAAAAAGCCGGTCGTCGTAGCGGTGAACGGTGCCGCGATCGCGGGTGGGTTGTTTTACGTCTTGGCCAGCGATGTCCGTCTTGCCGCGCCCAAGGCCGCCTTTGGGCTGGCCGAGGTGCGTGTGGGGGCGGATTTCCCCATTGGCCCGCTCGAGATTGCGCGCGCAACCTTGTCGCCCAATGACCTGCGGCGTTTGATGTTGACCGGACAGCCGATGTCGGCAGAGGACGCGAAGATTTCGGGCATCGTAGACCGGATCGTGCCTGCCGAGGACCTGATGCAAGCCGCGTTGGACGAGGCCGCAAAGTTGGCGCAGATACCGCCTGCAACCTTTGCATCGGTCAAGGCGCAGATCCGCGGCGAAGTGATTGCCAAGATCAAAGCGGGCATCGCAGCGGGGGCGAACACGCCAGAGGGCGGTTGGTTCAACGACGAAACCGTGCCCGCCATGCGCGCAATGTTGGGCGGCTAGGACACCGGTTTGCGCATTGTGATGCTGGTGGGCCGGTCAAAACCGGCATGTGCGGTGCGTGCGTATTCGATAAAACCAAGGGCATGAAAGGTGGCGTGATTGTCCTCAAGCTCTACCCTTGTTTGCAATTCGAGCATCGGCAGGCGCAGGGCGCGGGCGCGCGCGTCTGCGTGATTGATCAGGTGGCGGGCAAGTCCGAGCCTTTGATGGGTCGGGGCCACGCAGACCTTGCCAAGATAAAGTCTGCCGGGTTTCGCGGTCAGGATCATGCACGCTAAAGGCGGCGCGCCAATGCACCAGATTTCGGCCTGTGCTGCGGTGTCCCGCAGGCTTGCCTCTGTGACCCGACCCAGTGAACTGGGCGGGGCAATTCGCCCCTCCATATAGCCGAAACAGTCGTGCATGAGCACCAAAAGCGCCGAGAGCGCGGGATCGTCGGGGCCAAGTTGATAGGGTGTCAGGTCCATGTCACGTCCCCCAAGAATATATAGCCCGCCCCGTAGATGGTTTTGATCAATTGCGGGTTTTTGGGGTCTTCGCGCAGTTTGGTGCGCAGCCGCGATATCCGCACATCCATGGCGCGGTCAAAGCTTTCTGACGCGACGCCGCCAAGGCTGGTTTGCATTTGTGCGCGGCTGATCAGGCGTTTAGGGGCGTCCAGAAACAGGCGCAAGACTTCGCCTTCGGCATGGGAAAACGGGGTTTCCACGCCTGTGTCATCCTCGAGCGTGTAGCGGTCGAAATGTGCTTTCCATCCGTTGAAGGTCGCGACGTTGCCCGATTGGGACGCGGGTTTGGTGCTGCGCAGCCGGGCACGGATGCGCGCGACGACTTCGGCGGGATCGAACGGTTTGATAATGTAATCATCGGCCCCCAGTTCCAGCCCAGTCACGCGGTCCTGAACCTGTGCGCGGCCCGAGATGATGATGACAATTGCACCTTGCTCTAGCGCCAGACGGTGCACCAGCGTCAGTCCGTCGGTGTCGGGCAGCGATAAATCCACAAGGCAGACATCAGGGGTGTGGGTGGCCAATGCGGCCTCGAATGCGCGCGCGCGGCCAAAACTGAGCGTGTCGAACCCGGCTTCTTCCAGCACTTCGGCCAGCAAGGTCCGGATTTCGGGTTCGTCGTCCAGAATTGTAACAAGGGGGCGTGTCATTGTGCAGCGATCTCTTTGGGGGTGATCAGCGCAGTCAAATCGTCTGTGCCAAAGGGTTTGCGCAGCACCGGCGCGCGTTTCTGCGCGTCAAGGAACAGCGGATCATCGGTGGGCAGCGATGTCATCAGCACCAAAGGTGGGGCATCGGGGCCAAGACGTTTGGCCAGATCAAGGCCGGTCGCCTCGCCCACCAACTGGATATCGGACAAGACCAGTGCGATGTCGGGCAGGTTTGCCAGCAGGGCAGTTGCCTCGTCTGCGCTGGCGGCTTCTATCACGGAATGGCCCAGACCCATCAGCATGTCACGCACCAGCGCGCGCAGATCATCGGCGTCTTCGACCAACAGCACCAGCCCTGTGGTCGCGGCAACAGCAGCCCGGTAGGGCAAGCGCATGGTCACCTGCGCGCCGCTGTTTGTGTTGTCCAGCCGCAGATCGCCGCCTGCGGATTTCACCATGTCATAGACCATCGCCAGACCTAGGCCCGACCCTTCGGCCCCTTTGGTGGTAAAAAACGGCGTAAAGCCGTTTTCAAGCGCCGACGGCGAAAAGCCCGGTCCGCTGTCGCGCAGATTAAATTCAATCCAGGTGTCATGCACCAGCTGCACCGAGAGCGTGATAAGCCCCGACGTGCCGCAGGCGTCACGCGCGTTTAGGATCAGGTTCAGCAGCCCGTCTTGCACCAAACCGCTGTCCAGCAGGACGGGGCGGTCCGGCATGTGGTTTTCGATGCGAAATTCAACAGCTTCGGGCAGGGTGGGCCGCGCCATCACGCTTAGATCAGCGAGCATGGTACCAATATCGGTCGCCATCGGGCGCAAGGTCCGCGCGCCGGTCATATCGGCGATGGTGCTCAGCAATGCGCCGCCACGCCGCGCGGCTGCCAAGGTGCCTTCGACCAAAGGGTGCGCGGCTGCGGGCAAGGCATCCAGCCGCCCCAAACGGGATTGCATGCCAAGGATGATCGTCAGCAAATTCGAGAAATCATGGGCCAGCCCCGAGATCACCTGAGCCGCAGATTCACGCCGTCTGGTTTGTTGCAGGGCCGTGCGGTTTTGTGTTTCTTCGGTCACGTCCATCGATAGAATATAGACGCCGCCATTGGTGTCGGGGGTAAACGCACCCCGGATGCGGCGGGCGCTGGCCTCGTCAGTGAACTCTACAATAGAGGGCTTGCCGGCATAGGCCTTGTCCAGCGACGGTTTGATACTGTCATGGGCCTGCGCCCCCAACACATCGCGAATTTGACGCCCGATCAAATCAGCGGGCCGTCCGGGCATAACGGTGTTCAGCTGCCGGTTGGAATAGCTGTAGTACCCGGCGGAATCTACATGGGCGATATGGGCTGGCATCATTTCGGTCGTCAGGCGGGTGCGGGCCTCTGAATGGATCAACTGGCGCTTGGTCTCTTCCAGCGCTGCGTTCATCGCGGCCAGTTCGCGGTTGGTGGCGGATAATTCTTCGGCATGGGCGATGACCTGCCCCGACAGCGCATCTGACCGCGCGCGCAACAACGCTTCTTGCTGTTTGGTGCGGGTGATGTCGGTATAAACCGTCACCCAGCCCCCCTGCGGCAGCGGCGACCCTTCGACCGAGATCGTGCGCCCGTTGGCGCGGGTGCGCTCCATATAATGTGGTGCAAAGGCGCGGGCCTGCTCGACGCGTTCCGCCACAAACGCATCGACATCCGCGACGTCGCCATATTCGCCTGTTTGCGCCAGATGGGTGATCGTTTCCTGAAAGGTTGCACCGGGCATCACAAGGGCGCGTGGCAGGTCAAACATCTGTTGGAAGGGCGCATTGCACAGCACCAACTTCAGCTCTGCGTCATAAATAGTGAGCGCTTGGGCAATCAGGTTCAGCCCAGCCGCCGTCATCGCGTTGGTTTGCGTGTCGTTCAGCTGCATGTTTACCCCCTTCACTCGCCCTCACCGGCTATCACCTTAGGGGTACTGGCGCAAAGGCTGTTGCACTAAATCTGCCCTGTAACAATTCGAAAGGATTGAGAAATCATTAAGAAAAAGTTGACGATCAACATTCGATGAACATCATGGTGCACATCAGAATCGCACCAGCGATCGACCTGCCATTAAAGAGCAGGCATTGGGAGGAAGATATTTGGCTTACAAGCTTGTAAGTGCCGACGGACCGCAGTCCGTACCGGCGCTGTTGCACCGTAATGCGAAGCAATTCGCGAACGCGCCGGCGTATCGCGAGAAAGAATACGGCATCTGGCAAAGCTGGACATGGTCCCAGACGCGTGACGAAGTCGAAGCATTAGCCCTTGGCCTGCTTGAACTTGGCGCAAACGAGGGTGATTTTATCGCCATTGTCGGGCGCAACCGTCCCTATCTATACTGGGCGATGATGGCCGCCGAGATGGTCGGCGCTGTGCCGGTGCCCCTGTACCAAGACGCCAACGCCGAAGAAATGGCCTATGTGCTGGATCACTGCGGCGCGCGGTTTGTCGTGGCCGGTGATCAGGAACAGGTCGACAAGGTGCTTGATGTTCAAGACCAGCTGACCCAGTTCGAACGCATCATCTATCTTGATCCGCGCGGACTGCGTAAATACGACCACGCCGCTTTGGACCAGTATAGTGCAGTCCAAGAAATGGGCCGTAAAAACCGCGACAAGCACATCAAAGAACTGGAAGCGCGTCAGGCCAAGCTGAATTACGACAGCACTGGGGTGATGCTCTATACGTCCGGCACCACTGGCAAGCCTAAGGGCGTCGTGCTGAGCAACCGCAACATCATCGAGACAGCCAAGTCGTCGTCCGAGTTCGACCATCTGCGTCAGAGCGATGATATTCTGGCCTACCTGCCGATGGCTTGGGTCGGGGATTTCATATTCTCGGTGGGTCAGGCGCTTTGGACTGGGTTTTGTACGAACTGTCCTGAATCCGCTGACACGATGCATGTCGATCTGCGTGAAATTGGACCGACCTATTATTTCGCACCGCCCCGGGTTTTTGAAACCCAGTTGACCAGCGTCATGATCCGCATGGAAGACGCCAGCCGGATGAAAAAGTGGTTGTTCGACCGCTTTATGAAAGTTGCGCGCAAGGTTGGCCCTGACATTCTGGATGGCAAACCCGTGGGTCTTATGGACCGGCTTAAATACGGTCTGGGCGAGCTGATGATCTACGGTCCGTTGAAAAACACACTTGGCCTAAGCCGCGTGCGCGTTGGCTATACGGCGGGCGAGGCGATCGGGCCTGAAATCTTTGATTTCTACCGCAGTCTCGGGATCAACCTGAAGCAGCTGTACGGCCAGACCGAAGCAACCGTGTTCATCACCGCACAGCCAGATGGCGAAGTGCGCAGTGACACGGTTGGCGTGACTTGCCCCGGCGTAGAGCTGAAGATCGCCGACAATGGCGAGGTGTTTTACCGGTCTCCCGGTGTTTTCGTTGAATACTACAAAAACCCCGAAAGCACGGCTGATACCAAGGATGCCGAAGGCTGGGTTGCCACCGGCGACGCGGGATTTATCGAAGAAAGCACAGGACATCTGCGCATCATCGACCGTGCCAAGGACGTTGGCAAAATGGCCGACGGCAGCCTGTTCGCGCCGAAATATGTTGAGAACAAGCTGAAGTTTTTCCCGAATGTTCTTGAGGCTGTGGTGTTTGGCAATGGCCGCACCGAATGTACCGCATTTATCAACATTGACCTCACGGCAGTTGGTAACTGGGCAGAGCGGAACAACATTGGCTATGCGTCCTATCAGGAATTGGCACGGCATCCGCAGGTGATGGACCAGATCCAAAGCCATGTGGAAGAGGTCAACGCATCAATCGCCGAAGACGAGATGCTTTCGGGCTGTCAGGTGCACCGCTTTGTTGTGCTGCACAAAGAACTGGACGCCGATGACGGCGAATTGACCCGCACCCGCAAAGTGCGCCGCAAGGTGATTGGTGAAAAGTTCGAAGACATCATCAACGCGCTGTATGACGGATCATCATCGGTCAGCACGGTTACAGAGGTGACCTATGAGGACGGGCGCAAGGGGTCGATCTCGGCCACGCTGGAAGTGCGCGATGCGAAGGTTTTCGCAGATAATCGCAAGAAGGCTGCGGCATGAGCATTATGAGCGGAGTGTTCGGGCGCATCGGGCGCGCAGTGGATTTTAAGACCATTTGGAATGAGGGTGTCGCATGAAGGATCAGGCGGACGGATACATCACGGCGGATGGTCGTCAGATCGGGCCGGTCGTGATGGAGATGAAAAACATCACCCTGCGGTTTGGTGGCGTGGAAGCGATCAAGGATATCTCTTTTGATATTCGCGAGGGCGAAATTCGCGCGATCATCGGGCCGAATGGTGCGGGCAAATCGTCGATGCTGAACGTGATCAGCGGGTTTTACGTGCCCCAAGAAGGAGAAGTTTGGTACAAAGGTGCGCGTCGCGCCCCGATGAAGCCGTTTCAGGTGGCCGAACAGGGCATCGCGCGGACTTTCCAGAACATCGCTTTGTTTGAAGGCATGTCAGTTTTGGACAACGTCATGACCGGTCGTTTGACCCATATGAAGACCGGCCTTTTTGCGCAGTCGTTCTGGAAGGGCAAGGCCGAGGCGGAAGAGACTGCGAACCGCGAGGTTGCCGAGAGAATCATCGATTTCCTTGAGATTCAGGCCATTCGCAAAACGCCGGTTTCACGCCTGTCCTATGGCTTGAAAAAACGGGTCGAACTGGCTCGCGCTTTGGCTGCCGAGCCGTCGATCTTGCTGCTGGATGAACCGATGGCGGGCATGAACGTCGAGGAAAAAGAGGACATGAGCCGCTTTATTCTGGATGTGAACGACGAATTCGGCACCACGATCGCCCTGATCGAACATGACATGGGCGTCGTGATGGACCTGAGCGACCGCGTGGTCGTGATGGATTACGGTAAAAAGATCGGCGACGGCACACCCCATGAGGTGCGCAATAACCAAGACGTGATCGACGCCTATCTGGGGGTCGCACATGATGACTGATTTTGACCTAAATTTTGCGAACTGGAGGGTCTGAGATGCCTGAGCAACTGGCCTTTGCCCTAGAGGTAACCGCGAACGGTCTGATGGCGGGGGTGCTTTATGCGCTTGTCGCCTTGGGATTTGTTCTGATCTACAAAGCGTCCGGCATTTTCAACTATGCCCAAGGGGTTATGGCGCTTTTCGCTGCGCTGACCTTGGCAGGGATCATGGACGGGCAGGTACCGTTTAGCCATTTGATCAACGCTGTTTTCGGCACCGATGTGCATCACTTTGGCTGGAACGTTCCCGCGTTTCTGGCAATTCTGCTGACGATGGTCGTAATGATCGCGCTTGCTTATGCGGTGCAGCGGTTGGTGTTCCGCCATCTGGTGGGGCAAGAGCCGATCATCCTGTTCATGGCGACGATCGGTCTGGCCTATTTCCTTGAAGGTGTCGGCGATCTGATGTGGGGATCCGACATCAAGTCGATGGATGTCGGGCTGCCGCAGGGCATCAACATGTGGATCGACGAAACCACGTTCGGTGCCTTTGGATACGGTTTCTTTATCGACAACCTTGATATCGTAGCGAGTGTTATCGCGGCATTGCTGGTCATCGGTTTGGTGATGTTTGCACAATACACCAAGCAGGGGCGCGCTATGCGGGCTGTGGCGGATGACCATCAGGCGGCGTTGTCGGTCGGTGTGTCGTTGAACTTTATCTGGATTTTGGTGTGGTCGCTGGCCGGGTTTGTCGCCCTCGTGGCGGGCATCATGTGGGGCACGAAATCGGGCGTGCAGTTCTCGCTGTCGCTGATCGCGTTGAAAGCGCTGCCGGTGTTGATGTTGGGCGGGTTTACGTCGATCCCCGGTGCGATTGTGGGCGGTTTGATCATCGGCGTGGGTGAGAAACTGTTCGAATTCCTGATTGGTGCGCCTTTCCTTGGCGGTGCGACTGAAAACTGGTTTGCCTATATGTTGGCGCTTATTTTCTTGGTGTTCCGTCCGCAGGGCTTGTTTGGGGAGAAGATCATTGAACGCGTGTAGTCTATTTCGATGTCGGATCGGGGCCCTGCCAATGTGTATTGATCGCGCCCCGGGATTTAAAACCATTTGGAATGAGGGGCGCGTCTGATGCTTTATCGTGAATCAGGGGATTTCAGCTCCACCTATGCAGAAGACAGCCAGACGTTTCCGATCAAGTTTGACCGGTACCGCTATTACTTTGTGCTGTTCCTCGCCATTGCCGTGATCCCGTTTATGATCAACGACTATTGGGTAAACTCGCTTTTCCTGCCGTTCCTGATCTATGCCATTGCGGCGATCGGGTTGAACATTCTGGTGGGGTATTGCGGGCAGGTCAGCCTGGGTACCGGTGGTTTCATGGCTGTAGGTGCTTATGCCTGCTACAAGCTGATGACCAGTTTTCCAGATGTCAGTATGCTGGTGCATGTCTTGCTTTCGGGGCTTGTGACAGCGGCGGTTGGCGTGCTGTTCGGTCTGCCATCCCTGCGGATCAAGGGGTTCTATCTGGCGGTGGCGACATTGGCCGCGCAGTTCTTTCTTGTGTGGCTGTTCAACAGGGTGCCGTGGTTTTACAACTATTCGGCTTCTGGCCAGATCAGCGCACCCGAGCGTACGTTCTTTGGCATCAACATCACCGGTGCCAATACCCAAGCTTGGGCGACCTATCTGTTCTGTCTGATGTTTGTGATCTTTAGAGCCTATGTTGCGCGCAACCTGACCCGCGGGTCGGTGGGCCGCAAATGGATGGCAATCCGCGACATGGACATCGCGGCCGAAATCATCGGCGTGAACCCCTTGCGGGCCAAGCTGACGGCCTTTGCAGTATCGTCGTTCTTTATCGGTATCTCAGGCGCGTTGTTCTTCGCGATCTATCTGGGAGCGGTCGAGGTTGGCGAAGTCTTTGGCATCCAGAAATCATTCCTTGTGCTGTTCATGATCATCATCGGCGGTCTTGGGTCCATCTTTGGCAGCTTTGCCGGGGCCGCGTTTCTGGTGCTGCTGCCTGTGGTGCTTAAGATCGTTGGCGTGGACTGGCTGGGCTGGCCCACGGATATCGTGGCGCATTTGCAGCTTGTGATCGTCGGGGGGCTGATTATCGTGTTCCTGATCGCAGAACCGCACGGCCTTGCCCAATTGTGGCGCGTGGCCAAGGAAAAACTGAGATTGTGGCCCTTCCCGCACTAGGGAACGGCACATGGCGAGGGAGGAGACCCACGCCGAAGAAGACGACCGGGCAAACCCGGCACTATCGGACATATCCAGGGAGGAAACACCGATGAACATGAAACTGAAACTGACCGCAGCGGCGCTTGGCGTTACGCTGGCCGCTGGCCCCGCAATGGCAGAGCTTGTCTTTCCATCGCTAAGCTACCGCACCGGCCCCTATGCGGCGAACGGCATTCCGTTTGCTGATGGCTATGCGGATTACTTCACGTTGCTGAATGAACGCGACGGTGGCATCGGTGGCGAACCGATCCGCATGATTGAATGCGAAACCGGCTATAACACCGAAAAAGGTGTGGAATGCTATGAAAGCACCAAGGGCGAAGGCGCGCTGGTCTATCAACCGCTTTCCACAGGCATTACATATCAGTTGATTCCCAAAGCGACGGCTGACGGCATTCCTGTACACTCGATGGGCTATGGCCGGACATCTGCCAAAGACGGCACTGTGTTCAAAAACATCTTTAACTACCCTGCGAACTACTGGGATGGCGCATCGGTCGCGATCAAGCACCTGTTGGACATCAACGGTGGCAGCCTTGAGGGTAAAAAAATCGCGCTGGTCTATCACAACTCTGCTTACGGCAAAGAGCCGATCCGCACGCTGGAAGAGCTGAGCAAAAAGCACGGTTTTGAACTGTCCTTGCTGCCCATCGACCACCCCGGTCAGGAGCAGAAATCGCAGTGGCTGCAGATCCGCCGCGAAAAGCCTGACAACGTCATCATGTACGGTTGGGGTGTTATGAACCAGGTTGCCGTTCAGGAAGCGGCGAACATCCGTTACCCGATGGATCAGTTCATCGGCATCTGGTGGTCCGGTTCTGAAAACGACGTGCGTCCTGCGGGCGAAGCGGCTAACGGCTACAAGGCTCTGACGTTCCACAACGTTGGCGATGACTTCCCAGTGTTTGCAGACATCCAGAAGTTTGTTGTTGATTCGGGCAAAGCTGCCGGCGCAGGCGACCAGATCGGTACGGCTTTGTACAACCGTGGTCTTTATGCCGCGATGCTGGCGGCCGAAGCTGCGAAAACAGCGCAAGGTATCCACAACACAAAGGCCCTGACACCTGCACAAATGCGTGACGGTATGGAAGCGCTCGAGATCACAGAGGCCAAAATGGCCGGTCTTGGTCTGCCAAACTTTGGTCCAGAGTTCACTGTGTCGTGTGAAAATCACGGTGGCAGCGGCCTTGTTGCCGTATCCCAGTGGGACGCAGCCGCCGACAGCTGGAGCTTGATCACGGACTATGTCCAGTCTGACCAAGACGTCCTGACACCGCTGATCGCCGAAGATGCAGCCGCATTCGCAGCTGAATCCGGTATCACACCTGGCTGCTAAGCGGACCTTTTGACTTGGGATGCGGCGGCAAGATCGCCGCATCCCGACAACCGCCACCTATGAAAGAGACACCCATGCTGGACGCCACCCCAACGCCCGACGCGCAGGTCGAGACCCTTCTTGAGGTCAACAATATCGAAGTGATCTATAACTCGGTCATTCTTGTGCTCAAGGGCGTGAGCCTGAAGGTGCCCAAGGGAGGTATCACAGCCCTGCTGGGCGGTAATGGCGCGGGCAAGACGACAACCCTCAAGGCGATTTCGAACCTGCTGCATTCCGAGCGTGGCGAAGTGACCAAAGGGTCGATTAAATACCGCAACGAGCCGGTGCATAAATCCGACCCCGCGGAAATGGTTAAACGCGGTGTCGTGCAGGTCATGGAAGGCCGGCATTGTTTTGAACACCTCACCATCGAAGAAAACCTGCTGACCGGTGCCTATACCCGCAGCGATGGCAAGGCCGCAATCGCGCGCGACCTTGAGATGGTGTATGAATATTTCCCCCGTCTGCGCGAACGGCGCAAATCGCAAGCGGGCTATACCTCGGGTGGTGAACAGCAAATGTGCGCGATTGGTCGCGCCCTGATGTCACGCCCTGAAACGATCCTGCTGGATGAGCCGTCTATGGGCCTGGCCCCGCAGTTGGTTGAACAGATCTTCGAGATCGTGAAATCGGTGAACGAGAAAGAAGGCGTGACCTTCTTGCTGGCCGAACAGAACACCAACGTGGCGCTGCGGTTTGCGCATTACGGATACATCCTTGAATCCGGTCGCGTGGTGATGGACGGCCCCGCCGCCGATCTGCGCGAAAATCAGGACGTCAAGGAATTCTACCTCGGCATGTCCGACGAGGGCCGCAAATCCTTCCGCGATGTGCGCAGCTACCGCCGCCGCAAGCGCTGGCTTAGCTAAACAAACCCTTGCCGCCGATCCTGAACTTTACATGAATTGCGAGTAAGCAACATGGCACCGATGTCCCATTTCGATGATCTAGAAACCCGCAGCCCAGAGGCGCGCGCCGCCGATCTGGCGCAGACCTTGCCCACCCAGATCGCCCGCGCCAAGGCGTTGCCGGGCTATGCAGGGGCATTGGACGGGATTGACCCTGCGACCATCACCAGTGCCGACGCCCTTGCCGCATTGCCGGTGCTGCGCAAATCCGAACTGGGCAAGGCACAGGGGACTTCAGCGCCCTTCGGCGGCTTTACGACCAAACCTGCCCACGCCTTTACGCATATCTTCCAATCGCCCGGCCCGATTTACGAACCTTCCTCCAACGCACCTGACTGGTGGCGCATGGGTCGGTTCCTGCACGCGGTGGGCATCGGGTCAGGGGATATCGTGCAGAACTGCTTCGGCTACCATCTGACCCCTGCCGGCATGATCTTTGAATCCGGTGCGCAGGCTGTCGGGGCCGCCGTGTTGCCCGCAGGAACGGGCCAAACCGAACTTCAGGTCATCGCTGCGCGCGACGTCGGCACGACCGCCTATGCCGGTACGCCTGACTACCTCAAGATTATCCTCGAAAAAGCCGACGAAATGGGCGTGACTCTTGGCATCACCAAGGCCGCTGTCGGTGGTGGCGCTCTGTTCCCGTCCTTGCGCGACTACTACACTGGTCGCGGCATCACCTGTCTGCAAAGCTATGCCACCGCTGATCTGGGCAACATCGCCTACGAGAGCCCCGCGATGGAAGGCATGATCGTCGACGAAGACGTCATCGTCGAAATCGTCACCCCCGGCACCGGCAATCCGGTCCCGGCTGGCGAAGTTGGCGAAGTCATCGTGACCACGCTGAACCCTGACTATCCGCTGATCCGTTTCGCCACAGGCGACCTAAGCGCCATTCTGCCCGGCACATCGCCCTGCGGCCGCACCAACATGCGCATCAAAGGCTGGATGGGCCGCGCCGATCAAACCACCAAGATCAAAGGCATGTTCGTGCGCCCGGAACAGGTCGCCGCTCTCGTCGATCATCACCCCGAAATCAACAAGGCCCGCGTCGTCGCCAGCCGCGCAGGCGAACAAGATGTGATGACAGTTCATATCGAAACAACCGGCGGCGACGCCGATGCCTACGCGCAAACCGTGGTCGATGTGCTCAAGCTCAAAGGTACGATCGTGATCGC
Organism: Sulfitobacter sp.; assembly: GCF_041552635.1. Lineage (GTDB taxonomy): Bacteria > Pseudomonadota > Alphaproteobacteria > Rhodobacterales > Rhodobacteraceae > Sulfitobacter. The sequence continues at coordinate 5,480 of NZ_JBFEKM010000015.1, read as the reverse complement.
CGACCCGGGCACACTTCCCAAAGATGGCCTCGTGATCGAAGACCAGCGCAGCTACGACTAATCCCCCTGTTCTCTGGCTCTTAAATATCCTCGCCGAAGGCGGCGCGACGTCGCACCATGTGCAGCGATAATTTTGCATCCCCCGCTGGTATTTCCGACTAAAATAGTCGAAACCAATTTTATGACCACGCGCCAGAAAAATTCACCTCATGCCGCCGTCAAAGCCCCCCGCGACGGGTTGCGCGCTTTGGCAGCAATTGCGATTGCAATTGCTGCGGCCTGTGCCTTGTCGATGCTGGCCGTCTTGCTGGCTGCCCTTATGGGGGGCACGGATACCGTACGCCACCTGATCGACACCGTACTGCTGGGCTATGCCGGCACGACCCTGTTGCTGGTTGTCATCGTGGCTTTGGGGACGTTTGCATTGGGTGTCGGGGCCGCATGGCTTGTTACTATGACCCGCTTTCCGGGGGCCAAGATTCTTGAAATCGCGCTTGTTCTGCCGCTGGCCTTTCCGGCCTATGTGCTGGCGTATGCCTACACCCATGTGCTTGATCATCCGGGCATCGTGCAGACTTCCCTGCGCAATGCGACCGGCTGGGGCCCGCGCGACTATTGGTTTCCTGAAATCAGATCGCTGGGCGGTGCCGCCCTGATGCTGATCTTGGTGTTGTATCCTTATGTTTACCTTCTGGCCCGTGCGGCTTTCTTGCAGCAATCGGCCACGACATTCCTTGCTGCGCGTGCCTTGGGCAGCAGCGCATGGGTGGCGTTCTACAAGGTTAGCCTGCCGCTTGCGCGCCCCGCCATTGCAGGGGGCGTACTGCTCGCCGTGATGGAGACGATCGCGGATTTTGGCACCGTCGCCTATTTCGGTGTCCAGACCTTTGCGACGGGCATCTATACCAGCTGGTTTTCCCTGTTTGACCGCGCGGGTGCCGCACAGCTCGCGCTGTGCCTGCTCAGTTTTGCACTGCTGTTGGCGATGCTTGAGCGTATCCAGCGCGGCAAGGCGAAATACCACGACCCGTCGCGCCGCGCGGTGTCGATGCCGCCGGCGCAATTGACAGGCTGGCGTGCGGCAGCAGCGCTTGTTGCTTGTGGCCTGCCTGTGCTGCTTGGTGCCGTGCTGCCTGTCGTGATCCTGTTTTCGATGGGCATTGGCTCTGAACAAGACCTTCTCAGCCCGCGCTACCTTGGTTTTATCCGCAACTCTGCCACGCTGGCGGGCATTGCAGCAGTCGTTACCGTCACAGCGGCAGTTTGCGTCGGGTTCTTTCAGCGGCTGCGGCCCGGCAAGCTGTCGAATGGGGCGGCCTATGTCGCACGGCTGGGCTATGCGGTGCCGGGCGGCGTGATCGCTGTGGGCCTGCTGGTGCCGTTCGCGGCCTTTGACAATGCGCTGGATGCGTGGATGCGCAGTACCTTCAATATCTCTACCGGCTTGTTGGTAACGGGGTCGATCTGGCTGCTGGTTGCAGCCTATATGGTACGCTTTCTGGCCGCGGCCCTAGGGGCGTATGAGGGCGGTCAGGCGATGGTGCATGCGAATATGGATTCGGCGGCGCGGTCCTTGGGGGAAACCCCGGTTGGCACCCTGCGACGGGTGCATTTGCCCATTCTGTCCCCCAGCCTGCTGACGGCGTTGTTGATCGTCTTCGTCGATGTGATGAAGGAACTGCCCGCGACGTTGATCATGCGTCCTTTCAACTATGACACGCTGGCAGTGCAGGCCTACCGGCTGGCCAGCGACGAAAGACTGGATGGGGCCGCCGTGCCATCGCTGGTGATTGTCGCGCTGGGGTTGCTGCCCGTCATCCTGATCTGCCGACAGGTCGGGCGGCAGCGCTAGGGCTACCGCCGTCTTGCATCAACCCCGAAGATGTTCGTCGAAATGGGCCAGCGTGCGTTCCCATGCAAGTTCGGCTGCTTCGGCATCATAGCGCGGGGTCGTATCGTTGTGAAAACCGTGGTTCACATCGGGATAGAAATGCACGCTGAATTCTTTTTGATTGGCACGCAGCGCGTCTGAATAGGCATCCCAGCCTGCATTGACCCGTTCGTCCAGCCCTGCATAGTGGATCATCAGCGGGGCTTGGATCGCGGGGACGTCTGCGGCATCCGGTTGGCGGCCATAAAATGGCACCGAGGCCGCCAGATCGGGATAGGCCACCGCCAAGGCATTGCACACGCCGCCGCCATAGCAAAACCCGACTGCGCCGACTTTGCCGATGGTATCATCATGATCGCGCAGAAATTCGAATGCGGCAAAGAAATCGGCCATCAGCTTGGCCCCGTCCATGGATTTCTGCATTTCGCGCCCCTCCTCGTCTGTGCCGGGATAGCCACCCAACGGCGTCAGACCATCGGGACCAAGGGCAATGTATCCCGCCTTGGCGCAGCGGCGTACCACGTCTTCGATATAGGGATTCAGGCCACGGTTTTCGTGGACAACCAGCACGGCGGGCAGGGGGCCGGTCGCACCCGCTGGCTTGGCCATCAGGCCCTTGATGGTGCCGTGGCCTTCGGGACTGTTGTATTCAATGACAGCCGTTTCGATGTCAGGATCATCAGGGGCGACCTGTTCGGCCAGCGCATAATTCGGCTGAAGCTGTTCCAACAACATTGCACCGGTCACGCCGACGGCAGCGTATTTGGTCGCTTGGCGAAGAAAGTCGCGTTTCGAGATCGCGCCATGCACATAGCCGTCGAAAATCTCGAGCAGACGCGGGTCGAAATCGCGGGCGGTCTTGCGGGGGCCTTGGGTCATCTGGACGCTCCTATCCGGGGGGCTGTTTTGGCTGTCCAGAAAAGAATAGACCGCATCGAAGCGATTTCGATACGGTCTTGTTGTCACTTATCCGTTAGGGACGGCGGGGTTTATTTCCAGCCAACCACGTCAAAGATTTTTTGCGCTGTGGGGATGTTTTGCGCCACGTCCGACAGGTTGACTTCGTCTGCCTTGAACTCACCCAGTTTCGCAACCGACTCGGCCAAAGCGACGCCTTTGACTGCGGGGAATTCGTCATTCCCGCTTGAGAAATAGACCTGAGCGCTGTCAGAGGACAGGTATTCAAGGAATTTCACGGCATTTTCACGGTTGGGCGCGTTGGCAGCGACACCCGCACCGGACAGGTTCATATGCGCGCCGTTCCCGTCCTGATCAGGAAAGATCCAGCCAATCTTGTCAATCTCGGTACTGACACCGTCAACATCGGTACGCAGCGCACGGGCAAAGTAATAAGAGTTGGAAACCGCAATTTCGCATTCGCCCGACACAAGGCCGCGCAGCTGGTCGGTATCGCCACCTTGGGGTGAGCGGGCCATGTTGCCGACAACGCCTTGGGCCCATTCGGTCGCTTTTTCTTCACCGTGATGCGTGACGATCGCGGCCAGCAGGGTCTGGTTATACTCGTTCGACGAGGACCGGATGCAGACCTTGCCCTTCAAGGCAGGGTCTGCCAGATCAAGATAGGTCACCGGGGGGCTATCAACGGTATCCTTGGCGTAAAAAATGATCCGCGCACGCTGGGAAAAGCCAAACCAGTCGTTTTCGTTGTCTTGCAGGTTTGCGGGAATGCGTTCCTCAAGGATATCGCTGTCTACGGATTGCAGCAGACCCATGTTCTTGGCCCGGCTCAGGCGGCTTGTGTCCACAGTGATCAAAACATCGGCGGGCGAATTTGCGCCTTCCGCCTGCATACGGGCAAGCAATTCATCGGCTTTGCCTTCGATCCGGTTGATGGTGATTCCGGTTTGCTCGGTAAAGTCGGAATACAGTTTTTCATCCGTGTCATAGTGGCGCGAAGAATAAATGTTCAGCTCGCCTTCGGCGAAAGCTGGCAGGGCGACTGAGGCCAAAAGCACGGCGGCGAGAGCGGATTTAGTCAGGGTCATATAGATGTCCATGTGTTTTTTAAAACTTACTGATTTAGTAAGAAACAGATTCGGGTCCGGCTTTCAAGCTATTCTTGACTAAAACACTTTGATAAGCGTTTTGCCGCTTTTCGGGCGGCAAAACGCATTCTTTTGGTTTCAGGAGCCGATCTTGTCTTGGGTCTTGGTGTCGAAATCGCTGGCGTCATGACGTTCATGCAGCTGCATTTCAGGCTCACCGAAGGGGCGGTTCACCATGCGGCCGCGCGTGACAGCCGGGCGCGCGTCGATCGTTTCTGCCCACCGCACCACGTTCTTATAAGACGCCACATCCAGGAATTCGGCGGCTTCGTACAAACGCCCCAGAACCAACTGGCCATACCATGCCCAAATCGCCATATCTGCGATTGAATAGTCGCCGGCCATGTATTCGTTGTCGGCAAGGTGACGATCCAGAACGTCAAGCTGGCGCTTGGTTTCCATGGCAAAGCGGTCGATGCAGTATTTGATTTTGACCGGCGCATAGGCATAGAAATGCCCGAAGCCGCCGCCAAGATAAGGCGCGCTGCCCATCTGCCAGAACAGCCACGACATGCATTCGGCCTTTTGCGCAGGGTCAGTGGGGATGAAAGCCCCGAATTTTTCCGCCAGATACAACATCATCGACCCGGATTCGAACAACCGCTGCGGTTTGTCAGCAGAATGATCCATCATCGCAGGAATTTTGGAATTGGGGTTCACGTCAACAAAGCCCGACCCGAATTGATCGCCTTCACCGATGTTGATCAGCCACGCGTCATATTCCGCGCCCTCATGACCCGCGGCCAATAGTTCCTCAAGCAAAACGGTGACTTTGACGCCGTTTGGTGTGGCCAACGAATAAAGCTGGATCGGGTGCTTGCCCACGGGCAGTTCTTTTTCCGAGGTCGGGCCCGCGATGGGGCGGTTGATATTGGCGAATTTACCACCGTTGCCGGGCTCCCATGTCCAGACGGCGGGGGGCGTGTAGTCGGGCAGGTCGGTCATGGAAGTCCCTTTCGGTTCAGTCATTAATTTCTGATGCAGAACCTAGGGTGTGTGGGAAGGAGCGCAAGGGTGGATGATGAGGATGCACTGTGCCGACCCCCCGATCACGTGCTTTGATCAATCCCCATCTGCGACCCCGGCTGCGCGCAGTTTGGCGCGGCGGGTGCGAAAGCTCGGCAGAACGATCAAGATGCCCGCGATGATCAGCGAAGCCAGCGTCATCGGGCATTCCCAGATCAATGAGATGCCATCATAAAGCTGCATGGAGCGTGCAAAGTTGTTTTCGAGCATGCCGCCCAGAATGAAGTCGATCAGCAACGGTGCCAACGGTTAGTCCGCAAATTTTTGCGCGGTAGCACATACCCCGAAGACAACGAGGATCAAACGTTCTGTCGCGCTGTTTAGCTAATATAAGCCCCGTTAGGGTAAAGAATAAAATGAACGGTATTAGATGGTTACGCGGGATCAGCGGCACCTTGGCGATATAGGGTGTCAGCGGCAGGTTCAGGATCAACAACACCAGATTGCCGGTGAACATCGACATGGTGACAGACCAGAAAATCTGCGGCTCGTCGATC
>NZ_JBFEKM010000014.1:0-37525 GCF_041552635.1 Sulfitobacter sp. | reverse complement strand
TCTGCCCGCGATCAGCCATCTTGCACAGCGCTGCTGCATCTAGGGTCGATGCGATGCGCGGGTTCACCGTTTCGACGGCGGACAAGATCGCGACTTTGGGCAGATCTATGCCAAGCGCCAGCGCAAGGTCGATTGCATTTTGCACGATGTCCCGCTTGATGGCCAGATCAGGCGCGATGTTGACTGCGGCATCGGTAATCAAAAGCGGTTTGGGATAAGTCGGTACGTCCAGCACATAGGCATGGCTCATTCGGCGTTCGGTGCGCAGGCCGAGGGTGCTGTCAACAACAGCTTCCATCAGTTCGTCCGTGTGCAGCGACCCTTTCATCAGGGCGGTGACCTTGCCTGCGCGTACCAGCGCCACGGCCGCTGCGGCGGCGGCGTGACTATGCGGGGTGTCGATGATGTCGATACCCTCAAGGTTGCGGTCGGCCTCGCGGGCAGCGGCGTCGATTTTGGCGCGCGGTCCTACCAGTATCGGCAGGATCATCCCTTGGACTGCTGCATCTAGCGCACTGCCTAATGATACCGGATCGCAGGGGTGGACGATCGCCGTGCGCACCGGATCCAGCGCGTCGGTTTGCGCGATCAGCCGGGCATATTGCGCCCCTTGTGTGTGCAGATGCACGTCGGGCAACACTGTTCGCGGACGGCGGACCTTTTCACGCGGCGCGATGACCAGCGCCTCGCCTTCGATCACGGTTTTGCCGGACTGGTTGATGCAGGTGCACGCAAGGGTCAGCCGGTTCTTATCCAGCTTTTGCGTCACCTCGACCCGTACCGTCACGGTGTCGCCCACGCCAACTGGGGCCTCGAAGTTCAGAGTTTGCTTTAAAAAGATCGTACCGGGGCCGGGCAGTTCCGTCCCCAACACAGCCGAGATCAGCGCACCGCCCCACATGCCATGGGCAATAACGCCGTGAAACATATCGGTCTTGGCATATTCAGCGTCAATATGGGCTGGGTTCACATCGCCCGACATCACGGCAAACAGTTCGATATCCTGCGCTTTTAACGTCCGGATCAGGTCAGCATGGTCGCCGACCGAAATTTCGTCATAGGTCTTGTTTTCGATATACTGCATCGGAGGACCTGGATCAGGTGCGGTCATGGACGTCTCCGGTATCTACGCTGCGATTGGCTGTGGCGCGCGCCCGATTTTGCGGTGTTTTCCAGTGGTTTCATTTTTGCATCACATAGCTGCCCGGCGCATTGCAGATCACCTTGTAGGGGCCCGAAGGCGTGCCGGTTTTTGGCGGTGTGACAGGTTTTCCAGAACGTGCGGCAAGCCAGTCGGAAAATGCTTCCCACCATGATCCGTCTTTCGGGGCGTGGTCGGCCCGCCAGTCATCGGGATCGCGGTAGGCCGCATTTACGGCAGTTTTGGCGATCCTGAAATGGCGGCCCGGATGTCCCGGTTCGGACACGATGCCTGCGTTATGCCCGCCATTGGTCAGCACGAAGGTCACGGCGGTGTCAGCATACAGATGGAACTTGTAGACCGATGGCCACGGGGCGACGTGGTCGTCTTCGGTTCCTACGGCAAAGATCGGCGCACGGATATCTGCAACGGCGATCGCATCCTTCCCGACGTGATAGCGCCCTTCGGTCAGGTCATTGTTCAAGAACAGCTTGCGCAAGTATTCAGAGTGCATTTTTGCAGGCATCCGTGTCGCATCCGCATTCCACGCCATCAGATCAAAGGCACTGGGCCGCTGGCCCAGCAGGTAGGCGCGGATCGCTGGTGCCCAGATCAGGTCGCGGGCGCGCAGCAGCGCAAAGGTGCCTGCCATCTGGTCTGTGGACAAGAAACCCTCTTGCGCCATCATATCTTCGATAAGGGTGACCTGACTGTCATTGATGAACAAGCGCAGCGGTCCCGCCTCGGTAAAGTCGACCTGTGCAGCAAGGAACGTCGCGGTTGCCAAGCGGTCATCATTGTCGCGCCCCATGGCTGCCGCTGCGATCGCCAACAGCGTCCCGCCAAGGCAATAGCCGATGGCATGCAATTTATCGGCCTGCGTGATGGCAAGCGCTGCCTCCATCGCAGCCATCACCCCAAGCTCACGGTAATCCGCCATGCTCAAATTGCGGTCAGACGCATCCGGATTCTTCCACGAGATCATGAAGACGGTAAAGCCCTGTGCCACCAGAAATGCGACCAGAGAATTATGCGCCGACAGATCAAGAATATAGTATTTCATGATCCAGGCAGGCACGATCAGGATCGGTTCAGGGCGCACCTTTGGGGTGGTCGGGGTGTATTGGATCAGCTCGATCAGGTCGTTGCGCAGCACGACCTTGCCGGGACTGGTTGCCAAATTACGTCCGACTTCAAAGGGTTGCGGGCCAGCAGGCTTGGCTATGCCGATTTTTTGGGCCATATCAGTGAACAGGTTTTCGGCCCCGCGGACCAAGTTCTGCCCCTTTTCGCGAAAGGTCGCAGCGATCACATCGGGGTTGGTCAGCGCGAAGTTCGACGGGGCGGTCGTGTCAACGATCAGGCTGGCTGTGAACGCCAAAAGGTCTTCGTGGGCTGGGGCGACGCCGTGGACGTTTGTCATGGCATCTTGCCACCATTGCCACGTATTTTGGTGGGCCAGTGCCCAGACGTTGAAGGGATATTTCTGCCAGCCCTCGCCGTCAAATCGGCGATCATCGGGGGGGCAAGGCAGCTCTTTGCCAAGGCTGGCGGCCCAGATCTCGCGGCTGTTTCTGATCGCCTGCTGGGTCATCTGCAATTGCTTGCCGGGGGACACGGCCAGATGGACTGCCCAATCCATCCATGCCTCTGCCAATACCGATGGGGCCAGCCCTGATGTCGCGGTGGCGACGGTCGAGTGGGCCAAACGGTCCAGTTTCTCGTAGGTTTCTTCATGGCGCGTCGCGGGTGCCGCAGGCTCTGGGCATTGTGCCTGAACCAGACCATTCGGGCGTTTCGTGACAAATGGGATCAACTTGGGGTCGGTTTGCATACCGTGCCCTTCATTTGAAGGCGCAAAAACGCGTTTTTGGTGGTGACACTATTTTGTACGCTGCAATGCGGCATTGATCTGGCTCGATCTGGCGGTGAAAATAATGAGGCGCGGCGCATGTTGATGCCACTGGACCGCGCCGGACAGATGTCCAAAGGACATGTTTGTTAGACAGGCATGTTGTTGAACATGTCTTCTTCGACAGCATCAGCGGTGGTGGGTTTTGCCGGTTTATCATCTGGCATCGGCTTTTCGGCGGTCTTTTTTGCTGCAGGCTGCACTTTGTCGTCATCCTGTTTTTGCACGACGGGTTCTTGATCGGTCTGTTTTTGTGTCATCATAGCCTCATTATCCGGGTTGGGTTGCGGTTTGTTGCGTATCATCTGCCTTGGAATGCGGGATTGAATGCCTTGACCTTTGGCATCTTCAATCCTTGAATAGGACATTCTGGATCGGGGAACATTGATCTAGATCAGAGACTGACCAAGACGGGCATGAGATGGATACCTTAATCAGCTGATGCCATTATTCCGGATTGCGAACCCATGACTGCACAAGGACCACAGAAAACACGCGATCCCTATGAAGTTCTTGGGCTGACCGCTAAAGCCACAGCCGACGAAATCAAGAAAGCGTACCGCAAGCTGGTGCGCACCAGTCACCCGGATCTGCATCCCGATGACGCGGCCGCCGAGGCGCGGTTCAAGGCTATCTCGACTGCCTATGATCTGTTGAAAGACCCCGAAACCCGCGCGCGGTTTGATGCGGGTGAAATCGACGCGCATGGGGCCGAACGGCCCCAGCGCCAGTATTACCGTGATTTCGCCGATGCACCCGACAACGTCTATCAGCAGCGGCACGGCGGCGGTCCCGAGTTTGACCCGTCTGACCTATTCGCCGAGATTTTGCGCAACCGTGGGCGCACAGGCGGTGGCTTTGGTTTTGACAGGGCAGGCGACGAAGGCTTTGGGGGCGGTTTCGGCGGGCGGGGCCGTGCGGCTGCCGGGGCCGATGCACAGTATAGGCTTGAGGTTCCGTTTCTCGATGCGGCCCGCGGCAGCGAGACGCGCATCACCTTGCCAGACGGCAAGGGCATAGCTGTGAAAATTCCCGCAGGCACGCAGGACGGGCAGACTTTGCGCCTGCGCGGCAAAGGTGGGCCAGGGTACGGTGGTGGTCCTGCGGGGGATGCATTGATCACAGTTTCCGTACTGGACCACCCTGTATTCAAACGCGAGGACGACGATATCGTTCTGACCCTGCCCATCACATTCGACGAGGCTATTCTGGGTGGCAAGGTCACGGTGCCTACGATTGATGGACCTGTTGGGTTGACGATTCCGGCAGGTGCAAGTTCGGGGCGGGTTATGCGGTTGCGGGGGCGTGGCCTGGTCCGCAAGGGCCAAAAGACCAAAGGCGACCAGCGGGTCGAGTTGAAAGTCGTCGTGCCCAAGGAACCGGATGCGGAACTGCGCGATTTCCTGACCGGCTGGCGCGAGGCCCATGCCTTTGATCCACGCCAGGATCTGATGAAAGGGGCCGAAAAATGACCGATTTATTTTCAGAAGACGACGTAATCACCACTGTTACGCGCCTGACCCGCAGCCAGTTGGTGCGGTTCGTCGAGGTCGATCTGGTCAAGCCGGCCCGCATCGACGGTCGGCATATGTTTCGCGAGATCGACATTGCCCGGCTGGAGCTTTTGTGTGACCTTTCAGAGGATCTTGAACTGGATGAAACTGTCATCGGAATCCTGATTTCGTTGATCGACCAATTACATGCCGCACGGAAGGACAGTGTCGTGATGGCGCGCGCCATTGACGCGTTGCCGAGCGATCTGCGCAGCCAGATCAGTGCTGCGATGACACAAGGCTGATACTGAAAGCGGGGCTGATACCGATAACGGCCGGACTGGCCGCGATTGACAGCCCTTTCAGGTCAAGATCAACTTGTGAATGGTTCTTAGGATGTTCCCGAATGTTTCATGATCCCCCAAAGATGGTTCTGCTGCTGTTGTCTGCCTTGGGGTTGGCCATCGGCGCAGGGCTTTGGATGGCGGGCATGCCCGGGATGGCGCATTGGGCTTGGGGGGCGGGCGTGGTGCCTGTTCTTGCCGCTTTGTGCGTTGAGATCATCCGAAGCCTGATCAAGGGGGACGTCGGGCTTGATATCGTGGCGGCGTTGTCGATGTCTGCGGCGCTTTTCTTTGGCGAAACCCTTGCCGCTGCCGTCGTCGCGTTGATGTATTCCGGCGGTACAGTTCTAGAAAGCTTTGCCGAAGGGCGTGCCCGCCGCGAGATGCGCGATCTGTTGGCACGTGTCCCGCGCACGGCGACGCGGCACCGCGACGGCCAGCTTGAGAAAATAGCGCTTGATGCGATCATGCCCGATGACCTGCTGTTGATACGGCAAGGAGAGGTGGTGCCCGTCGATGGCACGGTTGCCAGCGAACATGCCATGCTGGATCAATCCGCCCTGACGGGCGAGGCGATGCCGGTGCGCCTGATGCGCGACATGAACGTGATGAGCGGGGCCACCAACGCAGGCGAGGCGTTCGACCTGCGTGCCACGCGCGAGGCTGCTGACAGCACCTATGCCGGGATCGTGCGGCTGGTTGAGGCAGCCCAGAAATCCAAAGCTCCGATGGCGCGGATGGCGGACCGCTATTCGCTTCTGTTTTTGGGGGTGACCGTGGCGCTGGCGGTTGCTGCGTGGTGGTTCAGCGGTGATCCGATCCGTGCGGTCGCCGTTCTGGTGGTGGCCACACCCTGTCCGCTGATCCTTGCCGTGCCGGTCGCATTGGTGGCGGGGCTGTCGCGGGCTGCGGGCTTTGGCGTGCTGATCAAGGGCGGCAAGGCACTTGAGGCAATGGCCCGTATTCGCACGCTGATTGTCGACAAGACCGGCACCCTGACCGACGGGCGACCGCAGATCGTGTCGGTCAGTTCTAGCGGTGAACTGACCGAAGACGAGGTCCTGTATTTCGCGGCAGCATTGGACCAGGCATCCCAACATCCCGTCGCACAGGCTGTTGTTGCCGCGGCCCATTCAAAAGGCATCAAGCTGGGTGTGCCTAGCAAGGTCAATGAGATCCCCGGCGAAGGCGTGTCTGGTACAATAGACGGTCGTGATGTCGTGGTCGGCGGCATGGATTTCGTCGCCGGGCGCATGGCGGTCCCCGTTCGCGATGGTGGACCGCAAGAACCGGGGGCGGTTCTGGTATCGCTTGGCGTGGACGGAAACCTTGCCGGAGAGCTGGTGATGGCGGATGCGCTGCGGTCTGATACGCCGATGTTGCTGGCGGGGCTGCGGCAAAACGGGATTGAACGCATCGTGCTGGCAACCGGGGATCGCCACGCAGTGGCGGTGGCGGTGACTGATGGTCTGGCCCTTGACGGGGTCCATGCCGATCTGACGCCGGATCAAAAGGTGCTGTTGGTGCTGTCTGAGCGCAAGAACGGTCCGGTGATGATGGTCGGGGACGGGGTGAATGATGCACCTGCACTGGCGGCCGCCGATGTGGGCGTGGCGATGGGCGCGCGCGGGGCTGCTGCGTCCGCCGAAGCGGCCGATGTGGTTTTGCTGGTCGATAACCTTGCCCGCCTGCTGCCCGGTCTGATCGTCGCGCGTGGCGCGCGCCGGATCGCATTCCAAAGCGTGATTGTAGGGATCGGCCTGTCCGTCGCAGGGATGATTGCAGCCGCTTTGGGGTATCTGACCCCTGTGCAAGGTGCGGTGCTGCAAGAGGTGATCGACGTGGCCGTGATCCTGAATGCGTTGCGGTCGCTGCGGATTGATCCGGGCCCGATGCCCCCACAAGCCACGCAAGGGGAAAGCCAAGCGGCATCCCCCATCTCCCAAGGCCAAACAGCATGAGCGAGGCCGTCCTAAAAGACAGTGCCGCGGATGCCGGTTTTTCCGTCACCGCCGCGCGGCTAGAGGTATCAGGCGATCTGCGCATCGCCGCGGTCGAGCGGCTTGATCGCTCTGCATTGTTGCAGGAGGCACACGATGTCACTACCATAGATATCGGTGGCCTGACGCGGATCGACACCGCCGGTGCATGGCTGTTGGTTGATTTGCACAACCGGCTGTCTGCTGGCGGCAAAGAGGTGGAAATCAAGGGCGCAAGCGATGCGCAGGCCCAGTTGATTGACGTCGTGCGGGCCAGCATGCCGCCCCAAGACATGGCGATGCCAAAACCCAAGACGCTGCTGGATCAGATCGAAACATTGGGCCAGATGGTGACACGTGGCGCGCGAAAGACGGTCGAACTGACGTCCTTTCTGGGGCAGGTCGTGGCCACGTTGGTTGGCATCTTGTTTCATCCGCGCAGGCTGCGGCTGACCTCATTGGTGCATCACTGCCAAGAGGTCGGGTTGAACGCGGTGCCGATTGTTGCCTTGATGGCGTTTCTGATCGGTGTGGTGCTGGCATTTCAGGGGGCCGTACAGCTGCGTCAATTCGGGGCCGAAGTCTTTGTCGTGGATCTGATCGCCATTTCCGTATTGCGCGAGCTTGGCATTTTGCTGACCGCGATCATCGTGGCAGGGCGGTCCGGGTCGGCGTTTACCGCCGCCATCGGATCCATGAAAATGCGCGAGGAAATCGATGCGATGCGCACCATCGGGCTGGATCCGGTGACTATACTGGTCGTGCCGCGCGTTCTGGCGCTGATGTTGATGCTGCCTGCGCTGGGCCTGATTGCAGATATCTCGGGCCTTGTCGGTGGCGCGGTCATGTCGTGGATCGAATTGGGCGTATCGCCTGCGGTGTTCCAGTCGCGACTGGTCAGCAATACCGATGTCTGGCATTTCGGCGTCGGCATGATCAAAGCCCCGTTCTTTGCGCTGATCATCGGCATCATCGGGTGTTACGAGGGTATGAAAGTCGGCGGCGATGCGGAATCTTTGGGGCGGTTGACGTCGACGTCGGTTGTCCTGTCGATTTTTATGGTCATTGTGATGGATGCTATGTTTTCGATCTTTTTCGCGATTGTGGGGGTTTGATGTCGGACGCTGTCGATGATCCCATCATTCGTGTGCGTGGTTTGACCACGCGTTTTGGCACCCATACCGTCCATGACGGTCTGGATCTGGACGTGCGCCAAGGCGAGATTATCGGCGTGGTTGGTGGATCGGGGACGGGCAAGTCGGTGTTGTTACGCGCCATCGTGGGCCTGCTCAAACCGGATGCAGGGCAGATCGAGGTGTTCAATCAAACTGTGCGCGACACCTCTGAGGAGGATTATCGACGCCTGCGCCGCCGATGGGGCGTGATGTTTCAGGATGGCGCGCTGTTTTCATCGCTGACCGTGCGCCAAAACGTCGAGGCACCGATGCGCGAGCAATTGCACCTTGAGGAAACCCTGCGCGAGACGCTGGCAGCCATCAAGGTGCGCATGGTGGGTTTACCGGAAAACGCGCTGGGCAAATACCCGTCCGAACTGTCGGGCGGTATGCGCAAACGGGCAGGGTTCGCGCGGGCCATCGCCCTTGACCCCGAGATTGTGTTTCTGGACGAACCTACCGCAGGGCTGGACCCGATCGGGGCGGCTGCATTCGATATCCTGATCCGCCAGCTTCAGGCGGCCCTTGGGCTGACGGTGTTTCTGGTCACCCATGATCTGGACAGCCTGTATGCGATCTGTGACCGCGTGGCGGTTTTGGCCGATAAACGCGTGCTGGCCGTTGGCACAATGCAAGAGATGCTTGAGGTCGATCATCCTTGGGTCCGCGAATATTTCCACGGGCCGCGGGCGCGTGCTGCTTTTACGTCTTCGGGGGCAACTTCCTAATGGAAACACGTGCAAATTTCATTTTGATCGGGGCGTTTACGCTGCTGGCGATCCTTGGCACCTTGGGGTTCTTTATCTGGCTGGCAAGCGTCCAGATCGACCGGCAATATGCGACCTATGGCATTTTGTTCGATGACGTTTCGGGGTTGGACCCGTCGGGTGATGTGTTGTTCAACGGGATTTCCGTGGGCAAGGTGATCGGGCTCGAAATTTACGCCGAGGACCCTTCCAAGGTGCTGACAACCGTTGAAATTGACAAGGCAACGCCGGTAACCTCGGGAACCGTTGCGCAGTTGCAGTCCCAAGGGGTGACGGGTGTGGCGTATATTTCCTTGTCCGGCGGCGCGCTGCGGGCAGGCCCGATTGAGGTGCCCGAGACGGGGTTGCCGATGATCGCGTCGAAAAGGTCCACGGTCCAAGCGCTGGTCGAAGACGCGCCGGACCTTTTGGCGCAGGCGACCGAGCTGTTGAAACAGTTCCAATCCCTGACCGGCGCGGAAAATCAGGCTTATGTGACGCGCATTCTGCGCAATCTGGACGCTTCTTCGGGGCAGCTGGATCAGGCGCTGACCGATTTTTCCAGCATCACGGGCACGGTCAGCGATGCTACAGCCCAGATTACCCAATTCACCGGGCGGCTTGATCGTATCGGTTCATCGGTTCAGACTACGCTGGAGAAAAGCAATTCGGCGCTGGAAGCGGCGCAGCGTGCCTTTGATACGGCCGATCAGACGATGACGGCCTCTGGTGCTGCGATCAAAAGCGTCGAAGGGACGTTCGCTCAATCGGAACTTCTTTTGCGCGACAGGGTCCCTGAAATTCTGGCCGGTATTGCGGCGGCGGTGGCGCGGACCGATGCCGCGATTGCAGACTTGCAGAACAGGTCGGGCGATGCGCTTGACGGGTTCGGCCAGACTGCCGATTTGTTGAACGCGCGGCTGACAGAGTTGGCGGAAACGCTGGCCAAGGCGAACACGGCATTCGTTGCGGTAACTGACGCCTCGGACAGTTTTGATACGCTCGTCAGTGGGGAGGGGACGGTCCTGATAGGCGATGCCCGCGCAGTCTTGGCCGACGCCAAAGTCGCGATTGCGACGATCCAGAGCATCGTTGAGCAGGACGTGCCGGTGATCATGACGGATATTCGCACGGCAGTCGCCGCGGCATCGGACGCGGTGGACAGTGTGGCCAAGGATGTGACCGGGCTGACCGGCAGGTTTGATCCGATGGCAGCGGGGGCGGAACAGGCGCTGGCATCGGCCAACGCGCTATTCACGCGCGCCCAGACCAGCCTTGGCGCGCTGGATGGTGCATTGGGCAGCGCGCAAGGGGCGCTGGTTTCTGCCGAGACAGCCTTTGACGGTGCGAATGACGTGCTGCGGACCGATGTTGGCCCGATGCTGTCGAATTTGCGTACGGCGGCGGACCGGATCAGTGTCGCCGTCGAAGACGTGACCCGTGACATCCCCGCCATAGCGACCGACTTGCGGGCGCTGATCAGCCGTGCGGATAGCGTCGTGGCGCAGGTCCAAGGGGCCGTGTCGGCCAGCGCGCCGGGCATCAGCGGATTTGCAAAAACCGGATTGCCCGAACTGACCCGCCTGTCAGCCGAGGCGCGCAGTCTGGTCAGCACCCTGAGCAGCCTAGCACGCCGGATCGAAAGTAATCCCGCAGGTTTCATACTGGACAACCGTGTTCCCGACTATAGAAAGTAGCGCTATGACCACTTTGAAAATCACACGTCGGATCGCTTTATTTGGAGGGATTTCCGCCCTTAGCGGGTGCAGCGCAGTGGCGGCGCTGAATTCTGCGGGAGTTCCGCTGGATACGTTCGATCTGCTGCCGGCCGGGGGGGCCACCAGCGGTCGGCGGACATCGCACAGCTTGCTTGTTGCACTGCCCCAAGCACCTGCCGCCATCGCGAGCGACCGCATCGTGGTCAAACCTGATCCGGCGTCGATCACCTATTTGCCCGCGGCCCGTTGGAGCGACGAAGCCCCCGTGCTGCTGCAATCGCTGCTGATCCGCAGCATCGCTGCAACCGGCAGGATCGGCTATGTCGGGCGCAGTGACGGTGGACCGGTGCCTGACACAGCGCTTTTGGTGCGCATGGATGCATTCGATGTGAACGTCATGCCGGACGGCACGATGCTGGCAAAGGTGGATATTGCCCTGACGGTTCTGGATGATTCCAATCAACGGCTGATCGCCAGTCGCAGTTTTTCGCAATCAGCGCCCGCCAACGATGATACGCCAGCAGCCATCGTTGCGGCCTTTCAGACGGCTCTGAATAGCTTGTTGCCCACGGCCACAGATTGGGTGATGCGCAACGCCTGAACTGACCCAGCGTTTTGAAAACCAATAGGCAGGGGCGGGGCGTGCCAGCTGGCGTTCATAGATGGTTCAGGCTTGGTGGCTAGCATCTCGCAGTTCACCTAGCGCTTCGATGACCCGTTCAGCGGGTTCGATTTTGTCGACTGCAATCATGTTGGGATGTATCCGTTCAAGTTGATGTTGCATCCGGGTAAAGGCGCTGTAGACGACGGTCGGGACTTGTATGTGAGCGAGCACAGCGAGCAACCGCCGCCCTTCTTCGCCGGGACCAAATCCAGAATACATACTGCCCCCAAGATCAAGGTCGAGGACACAAAAGCTCGGGGAAAGGTCATCGAGGCTCTTCAAGGCCGAGAGGTATGTTTGGAATTGCCCGATAGGCTGAAACCCTGCAGGCTCCAGCAATTCGAGGACCTCTTGCGCGATCAGAACATTGTCTTCAATAATGATAACGGAATAAGAGCTTTCTGATATTTTTGACATGCAGGCCCAACGTACCTTTGGTTATAATCTAAAACTTTTGCAGCGTGAAAAATGAACGCCTTGGTGGTAAAAAAAATGTAGATGCCAAGCTAAGCGAACGATGCCACCACCATCTCGACGATCTTGGGGCGACCATAAATACGATGGCCCGTTAGTACAACATAAAGCCGTTAACCTTTTACCCCTGAGCCAGATTTCGGCGGGGGATCGCCTTGGTTCCAACGCCTGTCAGTGTCATGCACACGCAGGAGGCTTCGGATGACATAACGGTGGGCTATGATACGGCGGCATACTGCAGTCTGTGGCAGCGGGTCGTTGAGAGATCATATTTTCTCTAGAACCAGTCGCATTCACACGGTGACCAAACCTCAATCCTAATCCTAACATAAAAGTACTACGCCGCTTCGGCAAAGAAATCTGCAACCTCGAATGAATCGTTTGAACAATGGCCCGTTTTGAACATCAATCAAGTCGTAGCTTTCAAGAGGCTGTCCGCAACATAGATTTGATCTTCTTTTCTAATACAATAAATCTCAGCATAAATGCTGTACATCCTAAGCATCCGAAATCACGCGCAAAGCATGCCACATGATTGTGGAGGAACGGTCTTAGGATCTACTTCGAGGGTCAAATTTTATTGAGGTGGTGTGTGATATCAGACGTGTCTAAAGGTGTAAGGCTTACGTCGGAAAGGTCTTCGATCAAAGACAAATGGTGACCGCTCCGTAGACGCTCCAAGCTATCGGGGTGACCTTCAAAGCGCAGCAGAGGCATGCGCATCTATGAATGACTTCATTTCAGCCTCGATAAACGGTTTGCTCAAAATCAATACATCCTCAAGCGCACCTGCACCTACACTGCGTGCCGACCCGTATCCTGTTAGATACGCAAAGACTATTCCCCGCTGTTTCAACGTTTCTGCCACTGCTCTGCTATTTCCAAACTTACCCAAATTCAGATCCAGTAAAGCAATTTCAGGTTCGAATGTTTTGATCGCGTCAATAGCATCTTGTGGCGATTGGTGGGGGCCGCTTACGGTATGACCCCATTCTTCCAATAGCATCACAAGATCCATTCCGACGATCAACTCGTCTTCCAAAACCAGAACTTTCATAACCACCTACTTTTTCAAAGCATCAATTATCCAAAACGGCCGTGAAGAAACACAAGCTTTCACGCCCCCCCGGTCTTGACGATAGACCACTGAACACCGGACTTGTTGTAAAGGACCCGAACGGTAGCGTCCAATTCCTTTTCGAGGAGGTTTTGGACAAGAAATGTCCCAAAGCCTTCGTGATCGGGGGGTAAAACCTCGGGGCCATCAAATTCGCACCACTCAAGCTTGAAGGTGCTGTCCTTGTCATATTCGGCCGTAAACTCAACTCGTCCCGACGTGTTCGAAAAAGCCCCGTACTTGGCAGCATTGGTTGCAAGTTCGTGGAGGGCGAGACCAAGGGACAGAACGGTCTTGGGTTCAAGAAACATGTCGTCGCCGCGGTAGGTGAACCTGTTTTTCCCGGCTCCGATGTAAGGGGCAATTTCAGTTTCCACAAGCGCGCGCAGATTTTGCCCCTTCCAATCGCGTGCGGTCAGGGCGTCGTGCGTCCGGGACATGGCACCCAGTCGCTCTACAAGGCTTTTTGCCATGTCTTCCTTTGATTTGGACATCCGCGCGGTGAACCGTGTGATCGCCTGAACGGTGGCGAGCGTATTCTTGACCCGATGCTCTAACTCGGCAAGCAGGATGTCTTTTTGTCTTTCCGCCACAACACGTTGGGTGACTTCGACCCCAGACGGTACAATTTCAACTACGTTACCTTCTTCATCAAAGTTCGGCACAAGCTGAAAATCTATGATTGCCATTTGGCCGCCCGCCATGCGTACCTCGACATCATAGCGGGACATCTCGCCGTCGACCGCCCGATCGATTGCGGTCTTCAGTCGGTCTTGGGACCGGGTGCTAAAGGACCACCACCAACAATCCCAAAGTTTCTTGCCAATGACTTCGCTGCGAGAAAGGCCGCCCCGTTCGAGGGCTGCGGCGTTGACTTCGATCAACGTGCCTGTCGTGTCCAAAATGCCCACGAAGGCGCTCAGGCTGTTCTGAAGGCGCTGAACACGGTTCAGGTTTTCGCGTTCGCGTTGGCGCGCCCGCGTCTTATCGGTGATGTCGGCAACAACACCAATCAGGCGGTCTGGCGTGCCGTCAGCTGCATATTCGAGGGTGCCAAAATACTCCAGATCCCGCGCCGCGCCGTCGTTGCGGCGGCGGATGCGCATTTCGAAATTTACGGTCCCGTCTTTGTTCGTGACGTTTTGCAACAGCTTGTCATTAGACGTAAGATTGATGTCATCTTGTGTGGCATCGGCAAGCTGCAGCGGGCCGTCGGCCGGATCACAGCCGAATATTTCGAACATACGATTATTTTCCCAGATCGCATGACCTTTCCGAAGATTCCATTCGAAAACACCAAGCCCAGCGGCATCCACAGCCACGCGTTGCCGCGCGGCGCTTTCTGCGATCTGCCGTTCCAGCTCCCTTTCGGCGGTAACTTCGCGTACGCAAGTCCCCAAAGCAAAAACATCGTTGCCATGTTTAACGGGATAGAAATCAACGATGAATTCGCGAATGTGACCCGGATCAGCGGGGGTGGCTGTTTGTACGATCATATCGGTGGCCGCCTTACCAGTCCTCAACACCTGTTTTTGGATATCGCTGACATTGGCATGGGCTTCTGGCAAAAGATGTTCTTGCAGCTTTCCGATATGTTCGGCGACGGTAAATCCGTTTATAGCAGCCAAGGTTTCATTGACCCGAAGATATCGCAGGTTCCGGTCAATCAGACTTAGCCCGATCGGCGCAGAGTCGTATAGCGTTTCAAGTTCACTATACTGTTCGGCAAGCACTTTCGCGTTTTCCTCAAGCTTTTTTTCGTTTCGCTTGCGGCCCGATACGTCGATGAAGGTTGCGACGGTCCCGTCTAGCCGGTTGTCCACCGTGCGGTAGGGGAGCAGGCGCATGATAAAGGTTTCATCGGTCAACTCGATCCGGACTTCGCGTTCGAAAGGTTGCAGCGTCTGCCGCACCCGGGCGGCGTCCTCTTGTAAATCATGATAGTCGATTTTGCGGGCCAGATCATGGATTGAACGCCCAATATCGCGCGCCTGAATGCCGAAAAGCCGTTCTACTTGCGGCGTAAACAGGCGGACATGATCGTTTTGATCAATGAAAAGTGCTGCGATGTTGGTGCTTTCAAGCAGATTTTTCAGGTTGTTGTTCGCAGACGTCAATTGTCGGTTGGTCTCGGACAGTTCTGCATTGATTGTTTCAAGCTCTTCGTTGATCGCCTGGAGTTCCTCCCGCCCCGTCTCGAGTTCCTCATTGGAGCTCTGAAACTCCTCGTTCATGCTCAGCAGTTCTTCGTTTGCACCGCGAAGTTCCTGATCCGTGGAGGTGTATTGCCGCAGCATTTCCGAAAGGCGGCGGCGTGTCAAAAGCAGTTCTTGCTGATGATCGCTACTGCCAATTGGTTTGTCGATGCCCTCGATCTCGTTCATGTTACGCTGGCGCACTTCGGTCAGCGCGACAAGGATCAAGCTGCTCGACTCTTCAAAGGGTTCGGCGCTGATATCGAACAGCTTTGGGGTGTCACCAATCTGGACCACCACGCTTTGAATTTCGGCAGCCATCCCGGTACTGCGTGTCTGTTCAATCGCCCTGTGGACAGGCAGGCGCAGCTCCATCGTCAGGAAATCCTCCAGAGCGGTGCTTGTCGCCCCCCGGGACGGTCTGACAAAGGCAGTCATGGCTTCTGAGACATAGATGACTTCATTTTGCCTGTTCACGGTCATGAAGGGGGGCGCATGGCGCTGTAAAAAGGCCTGTTCAGAGCGGTTTTCTATCTCGGTTGCCGCTGAACTTGAAACCCGATGTACGACGGTACGGTTGGCGATTGCATGGGGCTGGCCTTTACGCTGGGGCGCGGCAAGAGACATGGCACTAAAGCTTGTTTCTGTTTCGTCATCGCGTCGAAAGATTTTTGCGTTGCGGTCGACTGTTTCAAAGTAGTGTTCGTTCCTCCCCAGTGTTTCTGAGGGGCCGAGAAAAAGAAAACCTTTTGGTTTCAGCGCATAATGAAGCCGTGGCAAAACCAACGCCTGACTGTCAGCCGTGAGATAAATCATCAGGTTGCGGCAAGACACCAGATCCAGTTTGGAAAACGGCTGATCCGTCAATAGGTTATGGGGGGCAAAGACACACATCTCGCGGAGGGCCACGTTGACGCGGAAATTGTCGCCGTCGGGTTCGAAATGACGTTTCAGTCTGGCGTCGCCCAGCACAGTCGTTGACGATTTAAGGTATTGGCCGGCACGTGCAAAGCGTAGCGCGTCTGCATCAATGTCTGTCCCAAAGATTTTCCAGGGCCTGTCATCGCCGGTCTCGTCGATGATCTCTTGGATCAAAATAGCGATGGAATACGCTTCCTCCCCGGTCGCACATCCGGGGACCCAGACACGGAAACTCTCATCCTCGCGTTCAAACAGGGGGTACAGCACGTTCTTGCGCAGGGCCTCGAATTTTTCATTGTCGCGAAAGAATTCAGTCACGCCGATCATGAAATCCTGGACTAATAGTTTGCGTTCATCGGGCTGTTCATCAAGGATTTGCAGATAGCGCAGAGCAGAGCCTTGGCGCAAAAGCGTCATACGGCGTGCGACGCGCCTTATCAGGGTGCCTGATTTGTACCCTGCAAACGCATGTTCGCCACCGGTCTCTAGCCGCCCGACGATATCTGCCAAGTGGGCTTTGATATCCTCAAGTATGCCATCGTGTCCGCTCTGGTCGTCGATCCTGCGCTGTTGGTGTACAAGTTCAACAATCTTTTGCGGCATGTCGCGGGGATGAAGCACGAAAGCAGTCTCTGAGGGTGTCGCAGCCCCGTCTTGCACAATCGTCACGCCACCCTGTGCTGTGATCGCCCGCAGACCCGTCGTCACGTCCTGCCCTGTCTCGGACAAGATAACACCAAAAGCGCGTTGGCCTGCGGCTTGCGAGAGTGAGAAAAGGAACCGTTCAATGGGGGCGGGCGCACCGCCCTCGGGAATATCTGTGCCCAGCCTGAAGTGATCTTGAGCGATCTCAAGGAAAAAACCGGGCGGGACAAGATAGATATGATCCGGTTTGATTGAGTCGCCGTCTTTGATCAGATCGACAGGCAAAGCGGTATGCGCCCCAATCAGGTGACCTGTCTGCGAGGGTGCCCCGGACGCGAATTGCTGCACCACGACATAGGCGATACCGCTTTCCTCTGGAACGGCACTGATGAATTCCTCAAGTGCTTCTTTGTCGGACTCAGATGCGCCAATGCCAACAATTGGCGGAAGATCAGTCATGCTCGTGCCTCATACTACGTCGATTGCCGTAATCGTGTCAGTTCGTGGCCCTTTCGATTGACGGCAATTCGGACATCGTTGCGCAAACATAACACGATCTCGCGGGGGAGCGGATAGGAATAATAGCCAACTGTCGAATTGGGCCAAGTTGATCTTGGCCATTGCCGTCTGGTCCTGCTTGCCATTCAGCAGGGCGTCCATGTTGAAGTAGATCCGCCCCGCGTCAAATCAAGGCGGCAGCATCTGGCGCTTACGCACGCTGATCAACAAACCGACGGTCAAAAGGCCAAGGGCAGCAATGCTCAGCCAACTCAGGCTTTCGCCCAAGATTACAGCACCCAGAATGCCCCCCACACCGGGGACAGCCGCAAGGATGGAAGAGGTGTTGCCATTTCCGATCCGCCGCGAAGCGTGTGCGATAAACAGCAATCCGATCAGGTTCGGCACAAACCCCTGATACACGGCTTGCAACAAAAGCGGGCCCATCGGTGCCTCGGCCAGACCAGACGGCAGCCAAAGCGCCCAGATTGGTAAATAGATCACGGCATTCACCACGGTACCGCAAAAAATAATCTGCATCGCGCCAAGCTGCCAGCGCTCTGAAAGGATCATGTAGAACGAGAAGAAAACCGCGCCGACGATGAAAAGAAGATCCCCGATCCATGCGGTCTCGCTTCGGGTGGCGACCCCGTCCCACGCAAGCACGATCGCTGACACAAGGATCAGTGCAGCGCCAAACAGCTGTCGCGCGCTGGGCTTGGCGCGAAACAGCAGCACACCCAGCACGATGCCGACCAGCGGCAGTATCCCGTTCATAAATATCCCGCCATGTGCGGCGGGGGCAAATACAAAGCCGGAAAAAACAGACAGGATATAGACCGGCCCCAAGATGAACGACAGTACTGCCATCTGGACCAGCGAAAGACCCCGCCAAGGTTTGTAATAAATGCAAAGCGGCACTGCCACCAACGAGGCCAACCCGTATCGCATGGCCGCAAGATCATAAACCGTAAGGCCGCTTTGATTGGCAACGCGGCTGACGATCAGCCAAAAGGACCAGACGAAAACGATCACCCATGCGGCTGAATAGCCAGTGACCTGTGAAGGAGAGCCGGTGGTCATCTGTTCTGTGCCTATCTCAAAAAACCGTGAAAAATTCTTATTGCCTCAGCAGTAGGACCTGCATCGGGGCAGAGCAATAGGAACGCGGAGGAATTGGCCGTGTCTTGAATGCTGGAATGTGGTCCGGCTCCGTTGCCTTGGCTTCTTTGTAATTGCGGGGTGTTAAAGCCTGTGGGGTCGGCAAACCTGCGTGTTTTACGCAGAGTTAACCAAAGTGTCGTTTACATCGGGTAATGTGGAAAACACTGTCCTTGATCCTGCCTGTGCTCATTCCGTCGTGGCGGTTTTTCAAGGCTATTGAGCCTTCGCCACGGGTCCAATGGTCGTTCCTTTCCGACGTGGACAGCCATGCGCGTGATTGGCAAGGTTTTCGGCCGCGCCCGCTTGCCGTAACGCCCTTGCAGATGCTCGGGCGGCTGTTCTGGAACCCTGCGTGGAACGATAGCTTGTTCGTGGTCAGCTGCGCCGAGCGGATTGAACAGCAGCCCACCGATCACAGCATCACAGAAATCGCGCGGCGCATTCAGGCGGATATTGAAAAGTCTCAGGTGTATGCCAACGCGCAATTTTTTCGGTTTCGGCTGATTTTCGTGCACCGTGATGGCACCGGGCTGGTGGAAGACATCGTTTTTCTCTCGGACCCCGTCGCGATTTCTGCTGGTGCAGCGTGCTGACCCTTGATGCCGCCTTGCGCGCCACCGAGATCATTTTGGCATTGGCCTTTTTGCAGCAAAGTGCTGAGCATGTCTTGGGATCACACACCGCCCGGATATTGTTCGTCGGGCGGGCTGCCTTGTGCATCCTGCTGCTGTGGGGCTTTCTTAGCGCGTGGGTGCTGTTGGCCCTTTGCGTGCACAGTATCTTGGTGCTGCACCGGTTTCAGGGTCCCTATAATGGCGGCAGTGATCGTATGGGCTTGCTCGTGCTCTATTGCTTGTGCGCGGCGCGATGGATGCCGAACGCCATGCTGCAAGAGGCGGCATTTGGCTATCTGGCGGTCCAGGTGTTCTTGTCATATTTCATCTCGGGGCAGGTCAAAATCGTGAACCCGGAATGGCGCAGGGGACGAGCGTTGCGCGACGTGTTCAGCTTTTCTGCTTATCCGGTCGCTGAATCCCTGCGTGCCTTGGCACAGCGCCCACGACTACTTTGGGCCGCTTCATGGAGCGTGATGCTGTTTGAATTGCTATTCCCGCTCAGTTTTCTGAACGCCGGTCTGCTTGTCCTTGCGCTGATCCTTGCTGCTTGGTTTCACATCGCCAATGCCTGTTTATTCGGGCTGAACCGTTTTGTGTGGTTCTGGGTCGCTGCCTATCCGTCGATCTTATGGTTGCAAGGGCGTGTCATGGGCGGCGTTTGATACCAGCCACAACCCCATAGGGCGCACAGGCGCTGGCGAGCAGACGACCTGTTTAAGCCAGATTAACCCACTCAAACCCTTGCCGAATTGGTCATTTCGCCCTACCTAGACAGACCTCGGAAACCTGTTGAAAGGGCGTGAAGTGCAGACACCATATTACCTGATCGACAAGGCGCGCTTGCTGCCGAACCTTGAGAAAATCGCTTGGCTGCGCGCTGAGTCTGGTGCGAAATCGCTGTTGGCGCTCAAGTGTTTTGCCACGTGGTCGGTGTTTGATTTTATGTCGCAATACATGGATGGCTCCACGTCATCCTCCTTGTACGAAGTCCGCTTGGGGCACGAAAAATTTCCCGGTGAAACTCACGCCTATTCAGTGGCTTATGCCGATCACGAGATTGCGGAAGTGCTGGAATGCTCCGACAAGATCATCTTTAACTCCATCGGTCAGTTGACCAAATTTTCGGATGCGTCGCAGGACCATATCAGGGGGCTGCGGGTCAATCCGGGGGTGTCCACCTCTGAATTCGATCTGGCCGATCCGGCGCGCCCGTTCAGCCGTCTTGGCGAACATGACCCCGACCGGATTGCCGCCGTTGCCGATCTGATCAGCGGCTTGATGTTCCATAATAACTGCGAAAACGACAGTTTTGCGCGGTTTGACGAGATGCTGACCCTGATCGAGGATCGGTTTGGCACGGTGATACACGCCATGGACTGGATCAGTCTGGGCGGCGGTATCCACTTTACCGGTGCCGATTACCCGCTTGATCTTTTGGCCGCGCGACTGAAAAACTTTGCGCAAAAATACGGCGTCCAGGTTTATCTTGAGCCGGGTGAGGCCGCTATTACGGGGGCTGCCACGCTTGAGGTAACAGTGCTTGATACCATGCATAACGGTAAAAACCTTGCCATCGTCGACAGCTCGATCGAGGCGCATATGCTGGATCTGCTGATCTACCGCGAACCTGCAAAGATCAGCCCGAACACAGGTGACGATGAATGGATGATCTGCGGAAAATCCTGTCTTGCCGGTGATATCTTTGGGGAATTCCGCTTTGATGCGCCCTTGAAAGCCGGTGATCGGCTTTCGTTTCAGGACGCAGCGGGCTATACCATGGTCAAGAAAAATTGGTTCAACGGGGTCAAGATGCCAAGCATCGCGATCCGTGAACTGGATGGGACAACGCGCCTGGTGCGCGATTTTGACTACGATGATTTCGCCGCCGCCCTATCATAAACGGGCGCAAACGAACGAAACACTAACAAAGGTCTTTGGATATATGAAACGCAATGTTCTTATCATTGGCGCTGGTGGCGTCGCACAGGTCGTGGCGCATAAATGCGCGCAAAATAACGATGTTCTGGGTGATCTTCATATTGCCAGCCGGACCGTCGCCAAATGCGAGGCGATTATTCAAAGCGTGCATGAAAAGGATGCGATGAAGCAGGACGGCGTGTTCAAAGCGCATGAGGTTGATGGCATGGACAGCGATGCCGTTGCGGCGTTGATTGGCAAGATTGGTGCGCAAATCGTAATTAACGTAGGATCGCCTTTCGTAAACATGACCGTGCTAGAGGCCTGCATTCAGACCGGTGCTGCCTATATCGACACCGCCATTCACGAAGACCCCACCAAGATCTGCGAAACGCCGCCGTGGTACGGTAACTATGAATGGAAGCGTCGCGACGATTGCGCCAAGGCGGGCGTCACGGCGATTTTGGGTGCGGGGTTTGATCCGGGTATGGTAAACGCCTTTGCGCGTTTCGCGGTCGATGAATTCATGGACGAAGTCACGTCGATCGATATCGTTGACATCAACGCCGGAAGCCACGGCAAGTATTTTTCGACCAACTTCGACCCAGAGATCAACTTTCGCGAGTTCACCGGCACGGTTTACAGCTGGCAGAATGGTGCGTGGCAGGAAAACAAGATGTTCGAGGTTGGCCGCGAATGGGATTTGCCCGTCGTCGGCAAGCAAAAGGCATATATGTCCGGCCATGACGAGGTTCATTCGCTGGCGGCAAACTATCCGCAGGCCGATGTCCGGTTCTGGATGGGCTTCGGCGACCACTACATCAACGTCTTTACGGTGTTGCAAAACCTTGGGCTGTTGTCGGAACAGCCCGTGGTCACCGCCGAAGGGCTTGAGGTTGTGCCGCTGAAGCTGGTTAAGGCCGTGCTGCCCGATCCGTCAAGCCTTGCACCGAATTACACCGGCAAGACATGTATCGGTGATCTGGTCAAAGGTACCAAAGACGGAGAACCGGTCGAGGTGTTCGTTTACAACGTCGCCGATCACAAAGATGCCTTCAACGAGGTAGGCAGTCAGGGGATTTCCTATACGGCTGGCGTTCCACCGGTGGCCGTTGCGATGTTGATCGCTGATGGCACCTACGATCAGGGTGTCATGCTGAATGTCGAAGAACTTGATCCAAAGCCGCTGTTCACATTGCTGGATGATATCGGTCTGCCGACGCGGGTGAAAGACGTCAAAGGCGACCGGGAATGGCATCAGGCTTAGGTCTTAGCCTTTGCGAATGGCAATGGCGGTTGTCGCGCGGGCAGTGGTTGAATATCACTGCTCGGGGCGAATTGCCTTAAACTTTGGTGCATTATTAGTGCAAAGCTTCCTTGCCAGTCGCATTTGAGTGAATGAGATCAAAATCCACGCTCAATAGATTTATTCCGGTTTCCTGACCCTCTGAAGGAACGTCTATTCTATATCAATTATCCTTCGTATTTCAGCTAAACTATCCAAGAGTGTCGCACTGTTTCTAGATTTCACCGTCACCAAACCCATTCGACAGCTGTTGAAAATCAAAAAACTCAGGTTTTTGAGCCTCCAATATGGAAACTGTATCAGGTTCGCCTTGCAGGGTCGGGTGTCCATCGACGTAGGTGATCCGCTGCAATGCACGCATGACAAGGGCGACGATGCGTTCGTCGGCAAGATGATTTTGCACAACTTCGGTCATCGCCGTAACGGTGCGGTCGTGAATAGCATCCATTTGCCCCTGCAAAACCCGCGAGGCGTGGTTTTCAAGACGCTTGGTCGCGGATTTCATAATCGTTTCAAGACTAAGAGCATCAAGATCGCTTTTTGCAACATAGTCTTTGCACCCGTTTTTAATTGCTGAAACAGCCACTTCGTGAGACACTTCGCCTGTGATCATGATGGTGGCGGCATCGGAATTGCGTGAATGTTGGCTGATGACCTGTCTCGCTTGAAGCCCGGTTTCACTGGCAAGGTGGTAGTCCACAAAGATGATATCATAAGATTTTTTATCAAGTGCGCGACGCATCGTTGACAGATCAGGTGCCGTGTCGATTGCGACCTGCATATTGGTGCGTTTGCATTGGCGTTCAATATTTTTTGAATCAAATGATGAATCATCAACGATCAGAATTTTGATTTCTTTTGTATGGAGCGGGGAAAGGTCAGTGCCATTGTCTGATCCTTCAAGATCTGAACTGATATGTTTCATCCACTGGCTCCCTAATTTATCGGGTAAACTGACCTAGCTTTCTTAAAGATTGATAACCAAAAAACGGACGCTGAAAAGATTGCCGTTACATTGCATTCTATCTTGCAGGGATGTGTAAAGAATTTCGAAAGCAGTCTGTTGTATCCCAGTTTTGGGGACGAGTTCTTTTGGGGGATGTGGAATGATAGGCGCGATGGCCCATGTGCAAGGGCTGGGAATAACCAGTGAAAAATTTGTTTCCCATTTTATCCACGACTTGCGGGCATGTCTAAGGGCTACAGGCACGCTTCCAGATTGGATAATCGAAGATCTTGAGGGGCTTGAGGACGTTGTTCCACCCGATGTCTACCAATATTTATCGGATATTAAAGTGAACGCGCTACGTGCTGATATGCTGATCAATGCCACGCGCGAACTTTGCACCCTTGAGTGGGCGGAGGAACCCAGCACACTGGTGGAATTAAGCGATGTGGTCGAGGAGACTATATCCGAATTCTCACTGCCTGACGGGTTTGAAATTGATCTTCAGATGACTAAACAAAGCTGCACCATACCCTATCAGTCGTTTAAATATGTCCTGACTGAACTTTTGACGAATGCGTGCAAACATCACGGCGCGGCAGCAGGGGTTGTTCGGGTTGCCAATATTGGAACGGATGGTGCACTTCATGTCGCGGATGATGGGGCAGGGATACCGGAATCCTATCACGGTTCCATTTTCGACCCTTTCACCTCGCTCAAACCGCGGGATGTTGTCGAAGGAAGCGGGCTTGGATTGACCATTGCGCGACGGCGGGTGGAGCTTTGGGGGGGAACGTTGAGCATTGTGCATGATCCGACTTGTAAAGGGGCTAGCTTCAGGGTGACGTTCGGTGATGTGACGTGATGATTTGAATGGAAGAACCGCCCCGTTTCGAAAATATCCAACGGGTTATGCGGCAGGCGGGTCAGACCAAATGGACTGCGGGGCCGGCCCTCCGGAAAGCATCCAGCGATAGACGGCGTCATGTTCCTTGGCGATTTTTTCCCAAGCAAAGCGGTTCTTTACCAGATCCAAACCGTTCGCGCCAATCTGGTGAAGATCTGTCCGAACCAAGGCCTGACGTAGCGCCGTAACCATCTGGGCAGGGTCCGTCGGGATCTCGATCGCTGCCTGTGCGGAAAACCCCTCGGGAATATTGCAGTGCCGTGTCATCAAGACTGGCAGGCCCGCCGACCAAGCCTCCAACACTGCCATAGGCAGCCCTTCTGAGTGCGAGGGCAAGATAAACCCATCCGATGCGGAAAAAAGCGCGGCTTTTTCATCTGCAAAGGCTGGGCCACGCAGGGTAATGTTCGAAAGGTTTGTCTGCGCAATGCACCGGCCCAAATGATCGACAAAATCTTGCTCGCCCCATCCGGCAATCGTCAAATGCCAGTCTGCCGTTTGATCTGCGCCATCCCGGTTTAGCTTTGCCCAAGCCTCGATCAGTTCACTCAAGCCTTTCTTGGGGTGCAAACGACCCAAAAAAAGAAGGTTTTTGCGTCGCTTTCCGGCGGTCGCGGTACTATCCGCTGGCCCCCCAATCAAAACATCCGTGCCGTTTGGAATAACCGCGATGGTTGTTTTGCCAAGATGGCTTGATATCGCTTGCGCCTCGGAGGTGTTGAGGGCGTGGATGCAGCGCGCTGCAGCAAGATTATTGTCTTCAAAGAGCCGACCCGCGATCCTCTTGCGATAACCCGAATTGCCAAGCGCCCAGCTGTCCAGCATGCCCCTAGGGGAGATCATGGTTGGACTGCCGGTTCGGCGGGTATATTCTGAGGTGTATTTCGAAAAATATTGCCAGATGCCATGTTGATGCAGCACATCATGATTTGCTTTCGCAAGTGCCGCGCGCATGTGTGGGCTGATCCCCAGTTTTTGCGGGCCTAGTGAGGGAAACAGCCGGGGTTCCAGCGGTTTCCATGCCGCGACATCGGCAGCATTCGGTGCGTCGTCCAATGCATAGACGGTAATATCGACGCCAAGATCGGCCAAAGCTTGGGCGGATCTGCGCACAGAGGTGAACAGCCCACCCGCCTTGTGAGAACTTGATCCTAGTATAATACCGAGTGAATACATGATGGTACTTGGGTATCCCGTGTTCAGAAAAAGCGGTGTCGCCTAGGCTACGTCGCGAATGATCCGCTTTGAGAAGTTGTCTAACATCGCTTTTTGCCAGAACCAGAGTTTGCCGCGCGGTGGGGATTGGAGGGTTTGCGAAATCGCGCGGGCAAAACCTTCTCCGAACCGGTCCGGACCCCACTCTGCGATTGCGTCGGCCGCATTTGCACCCATGGTTTTGCGTTCTTCTGGCGACATCTGGAACAATTTTGTCAGCCCATCGGCAATACTGGCGGTCTTTGTCGCATCAACCAGAAAGCCGCTTTTGCCCTGAGAGATCACAGTGCTGGCAGCGCCACAGGCTTGCGAGGCAATAACCGGGACGCCTGTTGACATGGCCTCGTTGATCACAAGGCCCCATTGTTCAACAAAGGAAACATGTACGAAACCTTCGGACAATGCATAAAGCGCGGGCAGTTGTTCATAGGTCCTAAAACCTGCGAGGGTAACACTGTCCTGCATTGCGGTTGCCGCAATTTCGGCTTCGATGATTGCGCGTTCCTTACCATCGCCCAAAATCACCAAAGACGGGGCGTCGGGGACGGCTTTCTTGGCTTCGGCATAGGCGCGGATCAAGCGAGGAAAATTCTTTTTCTCGATGAAACGCCCGGAAGCTAGGATGAAGCGGTCTGGCAGGTCGAATTCTACGCGCAACCGGTCTGCATTTTGACGCGCAGCAGCCGCATGTGTTTTGAAATGCTCGTTGTCGACAGCATTGTAACCTAACGATATCAGATCGTCTGCCATGCCCAGATCTTGCATGTATTGTTTGTGCGTATAACCGCCAACAAGTGCTGCATTACATAGTTTGACGATCTGCTTTTTGATCCACTCAGCGCTCCGAGATCGTTTCGCATCAAAAGCCTGACTTTCCGACATAATCATACACGGGCAGCCGTTTTCGTAGGCCCACAACAACGCAGCAGCACTTTCGGCCGCGGCCCATCCGCCGATGGCAATACAATCGGGAGAGATTTCATCCAGCGCTTGAAAAACAGCGCCGCGCATCTGGTCGGCACGGATGGCTGCATCATAGTCGGGCAGCGAATTATAAAGTGTCTTTACCGGATAGCCGCCGGATCGGTCAAACGAAGTGAATTCCTTGAACCACCCTTGAGAAGCAGTGGAAACCACCGTCACACCCGGGCAAACCGCATAGGCGGCGCGAAACCGTGCATCGTGGTAGGGCCCGATCTGGCGCGTGAAAATCGCGATCTTAGTCATGTCTGTGCATTCTTATCTAAAAAGGTGGTTTCAGTCATCTAACATAGGAAGGCGTTCGCCGTCAGGTCCAATGCGCCGCTTGGCCTTGGCCGGTGCGCCTGCCACCAGTTCGTTCGGTCCTACCGTCCCGTTTACAACGCTATTGGCTGCGACAATCGTGCCGGACTGGATCAATGATCCGGGCCCGATGTGCACGCCGCGGCCAATCCAGACGTTGTCCTCAATTATGACTGGCGCGCTAAAGAACCCTTCGCCGCGCACACCGTTTTTGGGGGTAAAAAGGTGATCCTGGTCGCGGATGGTCACATATTCACCAATGGCAACATTAGATCCTATGGTGATTTTGGTACTTGCAACGACATGACACCCAGTGTTGATACTGGAATAATCACCGATCACAACTGATGCTTTTCTGCCGATCTGCATGAAAACGCCGTATCCGATCATGCAGCGCCGACCAATGGTCGCATTCATCCCGAAATTGGCCCTTCGGAAATTCCCGAAAAACATCGTGCCTTTGCCGACGCGACGCAGAAAAATCGGGGCCGTCACCGCGTAAAAAATTCCACGTAACTTGGGGATAATAGGCATGCTTTACTTTCGCTTGTGGTCAGAGAGGGGCGGTTCGGTTCAAAAGCACCTGGCCCAAGATCCGCATCACCCTGTCCTTGTCACAGTGCCGCGTCACCCAGTCAGATGCATCCTGCGTATGGTCGCAAAGCTGCCCGATATCATGAATGGCGGCCAACCAACCATCAAAGCTGTTTGAAGACAAGACTTTGACGGATTTGAGATCTGCAAAAATCGTCGCACTGCGCCCGGCCGAAGCGATCAACGGCGCACCGCAGGCAAGGGCCTCTAGCCCGGTTGTTTGACCTGCGGCATGAATATCTTCGACCGAAGGCATGATCGCCGCCCGGCATGTCTGATATAAATTGCGCAATTCAGAATAGGAAATCCGCGTGACAATCTGCAAATTCGGGTGGGATGTGGCGTAACTTTCAATCAACTCCGGCTGGTTGCACAGCCAGATCACCCGATGACCGGCCTCGGCGATTTTGACCAACAGCTTGGGGTCGCGGCCATTGCTTCCGTTGCAGAACAAGAAGTCTTCGCGCTCTGGCGCTGTTTTGAAGCCGAAGTATTCGTAGTCGATAAACATTGGCACCATCAGGGGCCTGCGCCCGGAAAGGGTCGTGACCTCCTTTTCGGAGGTGGTTTCATTGACCAGCAGATGTTTGGAAAACCGCAAAAGCGTGCTTAGAAATATCCGCCGTGCGGGTTTCATCGCGCCGACGCCCCAGCAAAGATATGCGACCTGACCGAACAAAGCCTGACCCAAGGCATCTACCGAAGGGTGCCAAGTAAAAAGCATACGGTTGGGTTTGATCGCATCCGAGGTCCGATGCGCTTTGACCGGACTGCCGGTGTAGGACGTCGCGAAATGGTCGACCAACAGATGCCACCTGAGCGGCGCATCGATCCCTGTCGCGGCATCCTGTCGTTGCGCATGAAGCGCCCTCATCGAGCCCGCATCAAATAGGATTTGCACTGTGGTTTCCTTGGTCGATGGTTGAACGTGGTTTATGCACAGGCAGTGATAGAAACCGGCTTAATGGAAATCCGCCAATTGCGATATCTCTAACCAAAACAGATTTTGCCCCCGTTTTTGCGGTTGACCCGCCGATTGTTTCAAAGCTGCGCAACATATCGGGTCACATCATTCTATTAGGGTTCTTTTCGGTAGGCCTTAACAAGAAACCTGATGGGCAGAAACCGAAAAACCGTCCCTCATATTCCATAACGTCGCGCAAAGGGCGACTTGCATCCTACTTCTGATTGGCAGGCGCAAGGGCCGTCGAGTGCCAGAACGCCTTGAGCTCCTTCTTTTTGCGTCGTCGCCGTTGAAGCTGGAACACCAATGAGGCCCCAAGAGGCAGGTATATGAAGTACGTTATGTTCAAGGTGGAACGGATAGACATATAGCAATAGAGCGCCCAAATAAGATAAATGGGAATGCCCATGGAAAAATTGCAATATCGATACGACCATCGAAGGACCATAAAGACAAAAATACCACAGAGAATAGATGGGATAATCATTCCGACCGGCCCATAGATGGCAACCATTTCACCGACGTGCAGGGTCGTTACATAGTCAAGCTTGTAATTGCCAAAGAAATAGGAATCCAGATAGGGCTTGTTCGGCCATATGGCGCGCGGAATAGGGTTTGTCAGAATGACCCCGAAATGTGTCGCGGCATCCCAGTTGTAGTTGCTGGTTGTGGCCACGTCATAGGCATAGATTGCGCGGTAATAGCTGTCATCCTGATGGTAGGTTACTTCGTAATTATCAGAAATGGAAACCTCAAGGAAACCGGTGCTGCGGAACAATAAAATAGCGGAAGTCAGTATTGCCACACCCGCAATTGACGCTGCTGTCAATGCGATACGGCCAGACCGGCTTTTTAGCCGCAACATTCCCAACATCCAGAAGATGAAAAGAGTGATCACCACGGGCGTCCGGCTTCCGTTGGTGATCAGCACGCTCATCGCTAGCAAAAAGCCAATAATTGAAATGAACCGAACGATGCCACGGCGTTCCAGAATAAGCAGTGAGAACACGATAGACGCCAGCGGGAACAAACTGGTCAAAAGCGAAAAAAGCGCATTGCCGTTAAAGGCGGCTTGGTCCCAGTTTCTTTCGCCCCGAGGCTGTAGGGACTGAACGATCATTTCAGAAAATGAACCGTTGACGGAAATGTACCGCTTGAACAGCTCAAAACCGACAATAAAAACTGCACCAGCCAGAAAAATATAAGCCTGATTTTTCGACAGCCGCTCCGCTGCGGTGGTGTTTATATTGATCTTTTGGGTGGGGATAAGGTGAATGATACAAAGCGTGGCGGCAAAGATAAACAGGATCGTAGTCTGCGCCTCTACGATAACGTCCGGCCAAAGGTTTTCGAGGTTATAGTCGTCATACCCACGAATGATGAAATCGGACAGCATCACACATAGAATTGTTGTGAACACAAACACAGGGTGCAAGAGCTGCCGAAATCGTACCCAAGCCACTGAAAGCGCTGAGACAACAAATATGACGTGGACAAGCCACATGAATTGAAATTCAACACTCATCGGAAACTCCTATGCCCCTTTTCGGGTGATTTCGCGGATCAAGCCGTTGAAATCGGATTTTCGGGGAACCAGCATATCGGTCAATCTTATCTGGATCAGCTTTTTCAGCAGGCTGGCCATCGTCAGGACGCCGATCAGCCCCGCGCCAACCATTGCGGCAGCAATATAATAAACGTTGTCGAAAATCAAAGCAGGGATGCACAATATCACAAATGCACTGAACCAGATGATCAGCCCGAAAGATTGCTGCAAGGACTTGTTCAACCCTTTAAGAGCCTCTTCGAATGGCCGCATGATGGCCTTGAGGGCAAAGGCCGGGATCAGGAAACATGCTAACCCGATTGCGCCGTTAAATTCAGGCCCGAACAGAATTGGAATTGCAAAGAAAGAAGCGCAGAACGTCAGCAGGCCAGACATGACATTTACAATTGTGGATTGGCGGATGCGCATGGCAAGCCAGTCTTTATCCAGCTTGTCGTTTTCTTTTAGTGCCGACATCCGTGCGAAAAACAACGGCGCCATTGCCTCGCTAAAGAGAGATTGTAATTGTGCGATGGACATTGCGACAACGTAATTCCCCAAATTGACCGCACTGAACAGCAAGGTAACAAACAGCCGGTCCGCAATGGTCGCAAGTGCCACCATTAACGTCGCCATGCCATCTTTCTTGGCATCCAGCAGGCTGGCGAACGGGGTTTTGGTGCTACTCCATTTGGTGGTGACATCGCGTATTGTTTCACCGATGGCCCAATATGTAATGGCGGCACCGCTGGCTGCCGTCAAAACAAGGGCCCAAAAGTAATTGAGCGGCGTACTTGCAAATAGAACGTAAACTGATGCGATACCAATCAGGTTGAAAATTGCAAAAGAGCCGCGCGCAAGCGCATAGGTTTTCAACGAGTTTCGCGATATTTCGACCTGTACCTGAATGGCATTGAAGACGCTGAAAGCCACAAATGCGCAGGCAAGTGCCCAACTGGTCAGGCCGCCATCGAGGTCTTTGACCATAAACAACACAAAAAGCAAAAGCCATGCGATGGAAATCGGATAAAGCGCGGTGGTAAAGACGCGTTTGTAAATATCCTTAACGGCCTTTGGTTCTTGGGCGGCGGCGCGGCCAGCATAAAGATGCAATCCGAAAAGCGCGGCACCACCGGCAGCACTGCCAAGAATGACCCAACTTGCGAAAATCCCGCGTCCTTCTACGCCCAGAACACGCGCAAGCAAGATGCTTGACACCATCTGAACCGCCGCAACGGAACCGTTCAAACCGAAAAGATAGGCGGAGGGGGGGAGGCGGAACAGGCGCATCTAGATAAATTCAATCGACACTGGTGATTTCCAAATTTGGTGGGCGGGGATCGGACCATTGGCAGCATGTGCCAGTTCAACGGGTTGGGCAGGCTTATCGAAATGGTCGGGGTGCATAAAGTGGTTTTCAACCGCGCAGGCAAAGTCATTTTGCGCGATATGCCTATCCCAAGGGGCGGTCTGCACCGATAAGTAACGCCGCTTGCGTTGCGTCATGATCTGTAAAGCCCTGTCATTGTGAAGCTTTACGTCTTTGAAATTAAACGTCGAATGCTGGTCTGGCTCGGACACAACCTGCCCCGTTAAGGGCCTGAGCCATAGCGTAGCATCACCATAGGTGGGGACATATATTTGTGAGACCGGTCTTACGTCATTAGGTCCGTTGGGGCGGGATTTCGCCGGACCGGCATCGCGTTTATATCCTGTGAACGAATACGGCTTCATCTGTTGCAGCTTTTGCCCGTTCAACGGTGTGGTCATGGGGCGGGACCTACCTTGTTTGCGCGCATATTGCGGCGATGCGGTACGCGACTGAAATGCGGGTACAATACACGTCGACGGCACTAAAACCGGATGCGCGCATTTTGGGGCTGCGATTGATGACGACCACCTGAGGGCTGAGAATTCTCATAAGGGGCCTATCTGGGCCGGTAAGATACAATTGTCGACCATTTTTTCACTAACCGAAATTTTGCCGGAACTGTCAGGGATGGGCAAAAGTATTCGCGTGGTTGGCCCCTAAATCTCATGGTTTTCAGCGGCCTTATCAATGCCAATGTCGCTGGCTGGTCTGTGCCCGATCAGACGTGCGGGGTTACCGGCAACAATGTGATCCGCGTCAACCGGTTTCATCACCACCGATCTTGCCCCGACAATCGCACGCGGGCCTATCACGACATTGGGGCCGACAAACGCATCGGCGGCCACCCATGCGTCTTCGCCGATCACGATGGGATGCTTCAAAAGCGGCATGCGCGGGTCACGCCAATCATGGCTGCCGGCACAAAGATGCGCACCCTGCGATACCGTGCTGCGCGCGCCGATGGTGATTGGCCCAAGGGCGTATAATATCGCGCGATCGCCAATGGCGGCTTGGTCATGGATGGTTATGTTCCACGGGATGAATATGCGCACCGTTGGGTGAATATGAACATTGGCCCCGATCTTTGCGCCAAACGCCCGAAGCATCGCGCGCCGGATGCCCCAAAGCGGTCTGGGGACTAGGCGAAACACAATCGCTGCGCCCCCCCACAGGACGCGGCCCAGCTTTTCCCGGGGGGTCCATTTGGACGCGCTGCGATTGGCGGAAACGTCTACCTGTGCAGAATTATCGTGAGGCACCTGTGGGGATTCCTGTCTTGCGGCAAAAGTGTTGATTGGAATTAGCATGTTCGGACAGCACACAACACCCCATGGGCATGTCTGATCTTGGGTCACGTGGCGTGCCGTTCAGGACCTATTGCGGCGCGACATATGTTTTATGAACATGGCGAAGTCCGGCCAGCACCGCGTCGGTTCGCGGCCGCGTTTCCGCCCGCAGGCCGACATGCGCAAGCGCCGCAACATACAGTGGTGTCATCATAGCGTCGCCCAAAACGATCACCCGTTGCCCCAACCAATAGGGACGCGCACCGCTAAGCTCCAGCCCGATCACGGCCCCCATCAGTCTTGACCAGCATGTGTTGACATCCGTGCCGTTCAGCGCCGCACTTGCGGGAATGCGCCCCAGTTCCGAGCCAAAATTTTGGGGTCGCGCAATGATGTTTTCCAGCACATCGGTAAAGGCGTTCGCCCTGAAATTACCATGTGCAACAGCCGGTGCCAGCAGGGATCCATGCATCAACCCCAAGGCCAATTCTGAGGTCAGAAAGCTTTGAAAACTGACGATTTCGCCGGCGCTGATATGGGTCCAGACGGACTTGTTGCTTATACTGCATACGACGCCGTCAAAATCTGGTTCGGCGGCAAGAACCCCGGCGATTGCCGTCTCGTCGCCACACATCATATCGGCGGGCTTTTTTTGGGACAGGCCGGGAATGGCCAGTAATTGCAGGCGCGGATCTTCGGTTTGGACCTGCAACAGGCTAGACACCGCAGTCACGGGTACGGCGCGGTAGGCTGAGACAGGGATAAATGGCAGCCCTGAACAAATCACCGGCGTCGTTTGCCGGGCCGGTAAATAAGCATTCAACTGACCCGCGATCTGGTGGGGTTCGACGGCAGGTATCTGTGTCTGTGCCGACAGCTGACCGTTCTGGTCATGGACCCAGACCTGCACGCCTGCGGTGTCCCAATGCAGGCCGATCCAGCTGGGTGAAAGCGATGTCATTTTGCTGTTTTTCCTTTAGGTTCGGGGCAGGGGCTGCTGTGAACTTGATCCCAAGGCAGTGTTTTGGCCTTTGAACGCCCGTGAATTGACCGTGCGCGACCACCCAGATCATAAAACGGGTTGCATCATGCGGGGCATTGGCCGTCTATTGCGCCATCAATTATAACAACACTGGGAGCCACACCACCATGAAAATTCTCGCCGCGACCACCGCCCTTTCCCTCAGCCTCGCCTCGGGCGTTGCGGCTGCTGGGTGTGACGAAATCACCTTTTCCGACGTAGGCTGGACCGACATTACCGCAACCACCGCGGCAACGACCGTTGTGCTGCAAGCGCTTGGCTATGAGACAGACATCAAGATCCTGTCGGTTCCGGTTACCTATACCGCAATGGGTGCAGGTGATATCGACGTGTTCCTAGGCAACTGGATGCCCACAATGGAAGCCGACATCGCGCCCTACCGCGAGGCAGGCACTGTTGACACCGTGCGCGCCAACCTGAACGGGGCGAAATACACGCTGGCCGTCAACAAGGCCGCCGCCGACATGGGCATCACGTCCTTTGCAGCCATTGCCGCCAACGCGGATGCGCTGGATGGCACCATCTATGGGATCGAGCCGGGCAATGACGGCAACCGCCTGATCCAGTCCATGATTGATGCCAACGCCTTTGATCTCAAGGATTTCGAGGTCAAGGAATCGTCAGAACAGGGCATGCTGGCGCAGGTCAAACGCGCCACAGGCAAAGGCGAACCGGTTGTGTTCTTGGGCTGGGAACCGCATCCGATGAATGCCAATTTCGACCTGACCTATCTTGAGGGCGGCGATGATTTCTTTGGTCCCGATCTGGGCGGCGCGTCGGTCTATACCAACACCCGCGCGGGCTATGTCGCGGAATGTCCGAACGTTGGCAAACTGTTGACCAATCTGGAATTCACCCTCGCCATGGAAAACGAAATCATGGGGGCCATCCTTGATGACGGCCAAGACCCCGACGAGGCCGCAACCGCTTGGATCAAGGCAAACCCTGCCGTGCTTGATACTTGGCTGGCGGGCGTGACCACCAAGGACGGTGGCGACGCGATGATGGCCGCAAAGTCGATCGTCGAGTAGTGTAAGCATTGCGATCAAAAGGGCCCGCTGCACAGTGGGCCCTTTTTGTATGACCAATCCCAGATTTCCACCGGAGTTTCGCATGAACTGGCTGACCGACAACAAGATCCCGATTGATGACGCAGCCGAGGCGGCGTTCGACTGGCTGCTGGTCAACGCAGGCTGGATGTTCGACGGGCTTTCCGTCGCGATGGAAGCGCTGATTGATGCGATCTTGTGGGTGCTGCAAACGCCGCATCCCCTGGTGATTATCGCCGTGTTTGCCGCCTTCACTTGGGCCATGCAGCGCAACTGGAAGACACCTGCCTTTGTCGTGCTCGGCTTTTTGTTCATCCTCAATCAGGACTATTGGGAAGAAACCACCGAAAGCCTGACGCTGGTGCTGTCAGCTTGTGTCGTGTGTATGGGCGTGGGCGTGCCGATTGGTATCGCAGCGGCGCATCGTCCCAGACTTTACCGTTATATGGCCCCAGTGCTTGACCTGATGCAGACCTTGCCGACCTTCGTTTATCTTATTCCGGCCATCGTCTTTTTCGGGATCGGCATGGTGCCGGGGCTGATCGCCACGGTGATTTTCGTGCTGCCCGCACCGATCCGGCTGACGCAGCTTGGCATTGCATCGACCCCGAAATCCTTGCTTGAGGCAGCACAGGCCTTTGGCGCGAAACCTAGCCAGACCTTGTGGAAGATTGAATTGCCCTATGCGCTGCCGCAGATCATGACCGGCCTGAACCAGACGATCATGCTATCGCTGTCGATGGTTGTGATTGCGGCGCTTGTCGGTGCGGACGGGTTGGGCGTGCCAGTGGTGCGGGCCCTGAATTCAGTGAACACGGGGCTTGGTTTTGAATCCGGTCTGATCATTGTGGTCGTGGCGATCATGCTGGACCGTATGCTGCGGGTGACACGTAAATGAGCGCTGAAATGACAAACACACCCCAAAACGCCGTCGAATTTGACAATGTTTCCATCGTCTTTGGTGAAAAGCCGGGTCAGGCGCTGCCCTTGATGGACGCAGGGAAAGATCGGGCCGAGATTGAGGCCGCCACCGGGCAGGTTCTTGGGGTCCACAATTGCTC
Organism: Sulfitobacter sp.; assembly: GCF_041552635.1. GTDB lineage: Bacteria > Pseudomonadota > Alphaproteobacteria > Rhodobacterales > Rhodobacteraceae > Sulfitobacter. The sequence goes on along the minus strand of NZ_JBFEKM010000014.1, from coordinate 2,233 downwards.
GCTGGATGTGAAATCGGGTGAAATTCTCGTGCTTATGGGCCTGTCCGGGTCAGGGAAATCCACGTTGCTGCGTGCGGTCAACGGGCTGAACCCGATGGCGCGGGGCACTGTGCGGGTGAATGACGGGTCGTGGACCTGCGATATCGCCGCCAGCTCTGCGACTGATCTGCGGCGCGTGCGGCGCGAATGTGTGTCGATGGTGTTTCAGCAGTTCGGCCTGCTGCCATGGCGCACTGTGCGCGACAACGTGGCCTTGGGGCTGGAACTGGCTGATGTGCCCAAGGCTGAACGCCTGAAACGCGCGGATAAGCAGCTTGCCCTTGTGGGGCTTGCCGACTGGGCGGACCGCAAGGTGGGGGATTTGTCAGGCGGGATGCAGCAGCGCGTCGGCCTTGCCCGCGCCTTTGCCACCGAAGCGCCGATTTTGCTGATGGACGAGCCGTTCTCCGCGCTTGACCCGTTGATCCGGACACGGTTGCAAGATGAACTGCTGGACCTGCAACGGGACCTGAAACGCACGATCATCTTTGTCAGCCACGATCTGGACGAAGCGTTCAAGCTGGGCGGTCGCATTGCGATCATGGAGGGCGGGCGGATCGTGCAATGCGGCACCCCGCGCGAGATTTTCTCGAACCCGGCGTCGGACTATGTTGCTGAATTTGTGGCCAATATGAACCCGCTGGGCGTTTTGACCGCCCGTGATGTGATGGGGCCAGTGGTTGCGTCAAACGCCGACGCGGTTGCGGCTGAAACCCCCGTCGCCGAACTGATTGAACAGATGGGCGGGTCAGACGCAGCGATTCCAGTTATCGAGGGTGGTAAAAACATCGGCTCTGTAACCTCAGGTAGTATCGTGGCGCGACTAAAGGCTGACTAGGCGGTCTGACCTCAGAAATACCCGCTATCTTGCGGGTATTTCAGGAATTTTACTCCCAAATGCATGTAATTTTTTGACGGCGCGGTAAAAAATTCGTTAACATACTTACGAAGACGTTAACTATTTTTCTGTGTGTCAGTCGTCTGTCCCGCGCAAGTTGCGCGCCTTTACCCCATATTTTTATGCAAAAGGCCAAATTCTATGACCACTCATGATAGCAAAGCCCATTTCGCAAAAGTATTAAGCGCGTTCCACCAGTCAGAACAGGATAACGGACGGTTTGACCTGTTCAACGCCAAAGGATCGCCGTCCCTTGCTGGGTGGTTCATTGGCCCGATGGGGGAAAACAAGGATGTCATGCAAAAGATGGTCGCCCGGGCCGTTGAGGCAAATGCCAATGCGCGGTCCGAATATGGCATGCAGTTCCACGACCCGGTTTATGTGACCGATGCGATCAAGGGCACGAAGGAGTATACGTCCACCATCGACACGCTAGAGGCAAATCTGGAGCAGATGTTGGGCGCGCTGCACGGGTCGATCCCGCTCTCTAGCTATCGCAACCAATCCCACATGTATTGGGACTGCACGATGCCGGGTTTCGTCGGTTATTTCGCGGCAATGTTGTACAATCAGAACAACGTCGCGGCCGAAGCATCCCCCGTCACCACCATGCTCGAGATCGAAGTCGGCAAGGACCTGTGCCGGATGCTGGGCTATGCCGTGCCCGAAACCGATACCACCGGCACCGACGCGATTGTCCCTTGGGGGCATATCACCTGTGACGGGTCGGTCGCCAACGCCGAAAGCATGTGGGCCGCGCGCAATCTAAGCTATCTGCCGGTGTCTCTTGCCAATGCGATCCGGCTTGAGCCCGCGATGGCCGCAGCCAAGGATTTCGTCGTCAATCTGGTGCAGGGCGGCAGTGCCAAGCTGGTTGATCTGGACAATTGGGGGCTGATGAACCTTGGCATCGACGAGGTAATCGGCCTGACGCCCAAAATTGAAAAGACCTGCGGGATCTCGGCCGATACGATCAAGGCGATGCTGGACAAGTATTCGGTCCAGAACATCGGGCTGGCGGACATGCACCGCACCTATTTACAGGACCTGTCCCAGCTTCCCGTCATCATGGCCCCTAGCACGCGGCACTATTCGTGGCCCAAAGGGGCAGCCTTGCTGGGCCTTGGCGCGAACCATGTGATCAGCACCCATGTCGATCTGGATGGCCGCATGAGCATGGATCACCTGCGTGACCAGATCGAAACATGCTACCAGAACCGCCAGCCGGTCTTGCAGGTCGTGGCTGTCATGGGCACCACCGAAGAAAGCTCGGTTGATCCGCTCGCTGATATTGTT